>JBDNDR010000099.1:0-7153 GCA_046718995.1 Fimbriimonadales bacterium | reverse complement strand
TCGCTGGCGTTCAGCAGCGCGGACTTCCCCCTCAGCATAGGGTTCGCTCCCCACTCAGACAGGTATAATCCCGCCATCCGATGGAGCGGAGACCGCAGGTTCCGACAGCTGACTGGGCAACCCGCGCACTGTGGTTGCTGATGGTGTTGACTCTCGTAGGGACAGCCCTGTATGTCCTCTGGGCAGTGCGCGAGGTCATCAGTCTGCTCTTCATCTGTGGTGCGATTGCTTACCTCCTCATTCCTGTTGTCGACTGGCTTATGCGCTGGCGACCCAGTTGGATTTCTCCCCTCAGCTGGCGTGCTACCCTCAGCCTTCTCGTGGTGCTGGTGTTCACTGCGTTGGTACTGTATGCGTCCGTTGCGTTTATTACGCCGTTCGTTCGCGAAGCCCGGGACTTTGTCAACGAGTACCCGAACTATCAACAGCGCATCAATCAGACCATCGAATCGTGGCAAGCGACCTATCAGGAGTGGTATCGCAGTCTTCCGCCCCAAGCCCAAGAGTGGATCGACCGCCAGCAGAGTGCGTTGGTACGCTCGTGGAGTCGTTCTGCCGATGCGCTCCAAGCACGCCTTCAGGGTGCGCTTCAGCAGACAGGGGCGCTCATCAGTTTGGCGGTGGAGCTGTTTCTCATCCCGGTCGTGGTGTTCTATTTGCTGTTCGACTCGCACCGTCTGAAGCGGGAGACTCTGCGTTTGACGCCTGCGCGCTATGTGCGCACGGTTTTGCGGGTGATGACCGAGACGAACCGTGTGATGCGCGGCTACATCTCGGCGCAGCTCATTCTTGGCGTGATTGCGGGCATCGCCACTTGGGTCGGGCTTCAACTGTTTGGAATCAAATATGGGGCGACGCTGGCACTGTTTGCAGGCATCGCACGCGCCATCCCAGTCATCGGGGCAGTGGTTGCCATCGTACCGATTGCGCTGATGGCACTTCTGCAGGGTGGTATCCCTCTCATCCTCAAGGTCATCGCCTTTATGACCGCCCTCTTCGTGATTGAACACAAGGTCATCCTGCCCAAGATCGTGGGTGACCGCGTGGATTTGCATCCTGTGCTGGTGATTGTGGTGCTGTTGGTCAGTGGTAAGTTTTTTGGGCTGATTGGGATGTTTTTCGGTGTGCCTGTGGCAGTGATTGTGCGCAATGTGGTCGTCGCCCAGCGCGCGCTCGTACACCGACGCCCGAAAGTCCATCGGCTCACGGTCATCGAACCGCCCGAAGCGACCACAGCAGGCACCGGAGGCAACTAAATGGATTTATTGCAAGCAATCTGGTTGGGCATCCTACAGGGATTGACCGAGTTTCTTCCCATCTCCAGCTCTGCGCACCTGATTTTGATGCGCTACTGGTTCGGCTGGGAACTGGGCGACCCCACTACGGAGCTGATGTTTGACCTGGCGCTCCATGTGGGCACCCTCGTTGCGATTGTGATGTATTTCTGGCGCGACTTGGTTCGAGTCGGCTCCTCGCTCTTCTCCAGCGACCCCACCCGTGTGGTCGACCGTCGCTTGGCGTGGGGCATCCTGGTAGGGTGTATCCCTGCGGCGTTGGTGGGCGCGCTGTTCGACGATGTGATAGAAGAGTACTTTCGCTCGCAATATGTACTCATCTCCAGCCTGCTCATCGGGATTGGCTTGTTGATGGCACTGGTCGACCGCCTCGGACGCAAAGCCCGCTCTATTGAGTCGGTCGGAGTGATTGATGCGTTCCTGATAGGAGTGGCTCAGGCGTTTGCGTTGATACCGGGCTTCTCGCGTTCGGGCATCACGATTATCGCTGGGCTGATGCTGGGCTTACAGCGCGAGGCGGCGGCGCGCTTCTCGTTTCTGCTGGCGACTCCCATCACCTTCGGGGCGGCGGTCTGGTCATTCCGCAAGGCGTTCAAGCAGGGCATCCCTCCCGAGATGGTGGTGCCGATGCTGGCGGGGGGTGCCTCGGCGCTGGTGGTGGGATGGCTCTGTATTGCGTTCTTGCTCCGCTATCTCCGTACGCGCTCGCTGATGCCGTTCGTGGTCTACCGCGTGTTCGTCGGCGTAGCGACTCTCGTCCGCTACTTTACGGGAGGCTAAGAGGATGCGTGTGTTGATTACGGGGGCTGGGGGTATGCTGGGGGCTGAACTGCGCGCGCTCTGCACTCAGCATGGGCACGAAGTCGTCGCCACAGGGCGCAGACCGGGGCTGATTCCGATGGACATCACCCAACCCGAGCCGGTGCGTCAGGTGTTTGACCAGTATCGCCCCGAGGTGGTGTTCCACTGCGCGGCGATGACGAATGTGGACGCCTGCGAACGCCAACCGCAACTTGCCTATCAGGTGAACGCGTTTGGCACGGAGCTGATTGCCTCGCACTGCCATCGCGTGGGCGCCATCTGTGTGGCGGTGTCCACCGACTATGTGTTTGACGGCGCCAAACGCGCTCCCTACCACGAGTATGACCCTGTGAACCCGCTGAGCGTTTATGGGCGTTCCAAGTGGGCGGGCGAGCAGGCGGTGCGTGCCCTCTGTCCCCGCCACTACATCGTGCGAACCGCTTGGCTCTACGGCAACTACGGTAAAAGCTTCCCCCACTTCGTGCTGGAGAAGGCACGCGCCGGCGAATCGCCCACGGTCATCGTCGACCAGATTGGCTCACCAACCTACACCGCCGATGTGGCAGACCGACTGCTCAAGCTGGTTCAGACCGACTGCTACGGCACTTACCACCTGACGAACCGCTTGCCTGTATCGCGCTACGAGTTCGCCGAACGGCTCTTGGCACGGTTGGGGCTGTCGGTTGCGCTGACGCCGTTGCGCTTCAGAGAGTGGCGGACTCCTGCCCCGCGCCCGCCCTACTCGCCGATGGTCTCTTGGCGGTTGGAATGGGCAGGTGTGGAGCCGATGCCCGACTGGAAAGATGCACTGGAACGATTCGCCCAGAGGTTGACGGGGTGAGGAAACCAGCGCGCCAGCCGATAATTTCCACGAATTTGAAGGGTTGACCTCTTGACAAAATAGCAATTTTTTGCTATAATGTGGGGGATGCACACGGATGGGCATCGTATTGGCGAGAACGACCGATGGGGCGTTCTTCCACCCTTCGCAGGAGGCACAACAGTAAACTGCAGGAATTTGCGGTGTTGGGTGGAACTCTCTATGGGTGTCAAGCGTATAACCCTATGAATCAACAACCTATGAATAGGGCTATGGGGCAGTTTGTGAAACCGTTCACAAAGTCCCCCAGTGACTATTGGAGGTGACAACATTGCCGATATTGGATGAAGAGATGGATATTTTGATGGAATCGCAGGCAGGTACACGCCTTACGAAGGTAGGGCGGGAAGCATCCCTTTACGACGACCCGCTGGGGTTAGAAATGGACACTGCAGATTTGGATGAGTTGGAGCCGATTGACGACGAACTGAACGCGATCGGGCTGGGCGGATTGGGTATTGGCGATGAGATAGAATCGGAAGATGAGGAGATCGATTTCTGGGGCGGTGTCGGCGAGGAGATTCCACATGAGGAAGATAGCGTCGAAATCGAACTCTGGATGCTTCAGAGCCGACGCTCGCAACTGCTCACTCCCGAAGAGGAAATCCGCTACTCGCACCAAGTTCAGGAGGGGGAGCGCCTCTACAAAATCCGCAAGGACTTAGCCAACAAGCGGAAAGTGGATATCGAGACAATTAGTGAAGATGAATGGGCAGAAGCGGCTGGGATGCCACCCTACGAACTCGCCTTCCGCTTGGAGGAAGCGGAGGAAGCGAAGCGCCGACTCATCGAGTCGAACCTACGCCTAGTCGTGAGCATCGCCAAGCGCTACGCCTCGCGTGGCATCTCGCTGGCAGACCTGATTCAGGAGGGGAACCTGGGACTGATCCGTGCGGTGGAGAAGTTTGACCCCGAGCGCGGGTTCCGCTTCAGCACCTATGCCACATGGTGGATTCGGCGCGCCATCGCCCGCGCGGTCATCAACAACACCCGCACCATCCGCATCCCGGTCTATGTGGCGGAACTCATCAACAAGGTCATCAAGACCGAGATGCGTCTCCAGCAAATCCTCCAGCGCGAGCCGACCGATGAGGAGATTGCCCAGGAAACGCGGATGTCGGTCGAGCGTGTGCGCGAGATTCGGCGTGCGGCGGTGGAGCCTATCTCTATAGAAAGCCCCGTCGGTGAGCGCGACAACGCTACTTTGGGCGAGTTCATCCCTTCCCACGACATCGTGCCGACGCCTGAAGATGTCACGCGCCAGATGATTCTGCGCGAAGAGATTGATATGATTCTGGAGAAGCTCCAGCCTCGGGAGCGCGATGTGGTGCGCCTGCGGTTCGGCTTGGATGATGGGCACCAGCGCACCCTCGAAGAGGTCGGAGCCGAGCTGAAAATCACGCGGGAGCGTGTGCGCCAGCTGGAACTGCGGGCGATGCGTAAACTACGCCTCATCGGCGAGCGCATCGAAGACCTGCGCAGGAATCGGGGACTCGAGCTGGAAGAGGCGCTCGCGCTGATTGAAGAGATTCAGTGAGCCGAACGCATAGGGGCGGAACCAACCGCCCCTTCATCGTTGGAGAGGGAGCATGGTAGAGACACATGTGCCGACGCCTACCTTAGAACGCTTAGCGACCTATCTGCGTGTGCTACTGGATGCGCACGAGGCTGGGGTTGATACCATCTCGTCCCAAGAGATGGAGCGTCATTCTGGTATCAGCGCCGCACAGTTCCGCAAAGACCTCTCTTACTTCGGTGAGTTTGGCAAGCCCGGAGTCGGCTACTCGGTGGAACAGCTCATCCGATGCATCGAGCGTATCCTGCATTTAGACCGTGACCAACCGATGATACTCATCGGTGCAGGGAACCTGGGCGCGGCGCTGGTCGGCTACCCGAACTTCTCGGCGCATCGCCTGCGCATCGCGGCGGTCTTAGATAACGACTTCATCAAAATCGGGCGACTGTTCGGTGGGCTGGTGGTGGAGGACATCGCCCGCGTGCGCGAAGTGAACGAACGGGTCGGGGCGAAGATTGCGATTATCGCCGTGCCTGCCAGCAGCGCCCAGAAAGTGGCTGACCTCCTGGTGGACGCAGGGATTACGGGTATCCTGAACTTCGCTCCCACCGTCCTGCGCGTGCCACCCCATGTGCATGTGCGGAATGTGTCGTTCCTGCAGGAGCTGGCAGTGTTGTCCTATCACATCGCCGAGTCGCTCCCTGCCATTCAATCGTGCGAACCTCAGCCTGTAGGAGGCGGGAACGGGCGTGCAACATTATGACTATCTCGTGCTGGGCAGTGGGATTGCAGGGTTGACCTTCGCTCTGCACACCGCTGAACACGGCACTGTTGCCATCCTGACCAAGAAGCGACGCTCCGAATCGAACACGAACTACGCTCAGGGCGGGGTCGCCGCAGCGATGGGGGCGGACGACTCATGGCGCATCCATATGCAGGATACGCTCAACGCCGGCGCAGGACTCTGTGAACCTGAGGCGGTCAAGGTGCTGACCCAGAACGGTGCCCGTCTCATCCACTGGCTGGTGGAGATTGGTGCCCGATTTGACCACCATCCCGACGGGGCTATCGCACTCGGACGCGAAGGGGGGCACACACGCAATCGGATTGTGCATGCTGCTGACCACACGGGCTATGAGATCGAGCGTGCCCTGCTGATTGCCGTGCGCAACACGCCCAATATCAGCCTGCTGGAACACTATCAGGTGCTGGATGTGATTGTGGAAGAGGGTGAGTGTCGGGGCGCGCAGGTGCTGGATACCCTCACGGGCGACCTGTTCGAGATACGAGCGCGCGCGGTGCTGTTAGCCACCGGTGGGTGCGGGCAGGTCTATCTCCATACCAGCAACCCCCCGATTGCTACGGGCGATGGGATTGCTATGGGCTGGCGAGCGGGCGCAGTCATCGCCAATATGGAGTTCATTCAGTTCCACCCCACGACGCTCTACCATCCTGAGGCGCGTTCCTTCCTGATTTCGGAGGCGGTGCGCGGGGAGGGAGGGATTCTCAAGTGTGCGGATGGCTACCGATTCATGCCCGATTACGACCCCCGTGCCGAACTGGCGCCCCGCGACATCGTTGCCCGTGCGATCGATGCCGAACTGAAGAAGACGGGTGACCCCTGTGTGTATCTGGACATCACGCACCTGGATGCCGATTTTATCCGCCACCGTTTCCCCACCATCTACAACACCTGCTTGGAATACTCTATAGACATCACACGGGAGCCGATTCCGGTGGTGCCCGCAGCCCACTACACCTGCGGTGGCGTGTGGACTGACCTGTGGGGTCGCACCACCGTTCCGAACCTGTACGCCTGCGGCGAGGTCGCCTACACGGGGGTGCATGGCGCGAACCGCCTGGCGAGCAACTCGCTGTTGGAAGCGTTGGTATTCGCCGAGCGCGCCGCCCAACATGCCACGACCCGCCTGGGTGAACCGCCCCCTGTGCCCGACTATCCCTGTTCGCCCCACGAGCCGTTCGCGCCGAATACCGAATCGGCAGATGGTAAACCGTTCGATTGGGCAAACGCCATCCAGCGTCTCCGCACGATTATGCAAAAGCAGGTGGGTATCGTGCGCCAGCGAAGCCAGCTGGAGCAAGCCGAGCAGGAGCTGTACGCACTCGCCAGGGCGATTGAAACCGCCTATCACTGCACTGCCCCCACGGTCGAGACGGTGGAGGCGCGTAACTTGGTGACCTGCGCCCTGCTGATTACGCGGAGCGCGCTCTTGCGCCGAGAGAGCCGGGGTCTGCACTACATTCTGGACTATCCAGAGTCTGACCCTGCGTTATCGAGCTGTCCGACGCTCCTCAAACGCTATGAAGAAGGTGGACTGTATCCTGCGCCCGCACAAGTTGGAGGAAGTGAAGACCGCCCTCAGTGAGTTGGGCGTGGCGGGCATGACGGTCAGCGAAGTGCGCGGGTGTGGCAGTTCGCCCGACTCTGCCAGTGCCTTCGGCGACGAGGTGCTGATACGCCTGCCTTTGCGCCTGCGGATTGAGATGGTCGTGCCCGACGAGATGGTCGAGCCGATTATTGAGACCATCCTGCGCCACGCTACTACGGGTCAACCCGACGACGGCAAAATTTTCGTCCTGCCTTACCAAGAGGCGATTCGAATCCGCACCGAAGAACGGGGCGAGTCAGCACTCTGAGGA
>JBDNDR010000098.1:0-7181 GCA_046718995.1 Fimbriimonadales bacterium | reverse complement strand
TGCCCTTCAGCCTGCAGAAGTCGCCCAACAGTTGGAAACGGGTTCAGAGGGACTTCGTTCACAAGAGGCTAAAAAACGCCTTGCTCAGTTCGGAGCGAACACTCTTGAAGAAGAGAAGCCCATCAGCCTATTTGGTCTCATCCTCCATCAGTTCACCAGTCCGCTGATTTACATCCTACTCGTCGCAGCGGTCGTGACCTTTCTGCTGGGAGAGTACATCGACACAGGTGTGATTGCGGCGGTGCTCCTACTAAACGCCACCATCGGCTTCTTCCAAGAGTTTCGTGCCGAGCGTTCGGTGCGCGCGCTGAAGAAACTCACCGCACCGCACGCACGGGTCATTCGGGACGGACGCGAATACGACATCGTGAGCCAAGACCTGGTGCCCGGCGACTTGGTGCTGGTGGAATCGGGGGTACGCGTGCCTGCCGACATCCGGCTGATAAGCGCCA
Organism: Fimbriimonadales bacterium; assembly: GCA_046718995.1. GTDB lineage: Bacteria > Armatimonadota > Fimbriimonadia > Fimbriimonadales > GBS-DC > CAKZQI01. Next base: position 6,729 of record JBDNDR010000098.1, on the reverse strand, counting down.
CTGCCCTGCGCGTGGACGAATCGCTGTTGACAGGGGAGTCGGTTCCCGTGATGAAGCAGGTCGCCCCCGTGCCCGAAGCCACACCGCTGGCAGACCGAGTGAACATGCTCTACACGGGTTCCATCGTGACTTCGGGGCGCGGGCGGGGCTATGTGGTCGCTACAGGTGCCCGAACCGAGCTGGGCAAGATTGCCGGCTCCATCCGCCAGCAGGTCTCACCCGACACACCGCTCCAACGACGCATGCGCCACTTCGCCAATATCGTCGGGATTGTGGTAGGCATCAGCTGTGCGGTGATTTTCACCTCAGGTCTGCTGTTCGGCAATTCCCCGACCGAAATGTTCAAAGTCGCTGTGGGTGTAGCAGTCGCTGCGATACCCGAAGGGCTACCGATTGTGCTGACCATCACGCTGGCGCTCAGTGTGAACCGCATGGCTCGGCGCAATGCACTGGTGCGACGCCTACCCGCCGTAGAAACGCTCGGCTCGACCACCGTCATCGGCTCGGACAAAACAGGCACCCTCACTGAGAACCGTATGACCGTCCAAGAGTATTGGGTGGGCGGCGAGGTGTTCCGTCCCGACAGTGTAGATGACCCCCTCTCGCCCGACGATGAGCATCCGTTCGTGCTGGCGCTCCTGACCTCTGTGCTAACCAACGAAGCGGAAGTTCACGAGACCGCCGACGGCTACGAAATGCACGGCGACCCCACCGAAGCCGCGCTCCTCATCGCCGCACTCCGGGCGGGACTGCACCACCGCACCCTACGCGAACTGCATCCTGTCGTGGGCGAAATCCCGTTTGAACCCGAACTGCAATACTCCGCCAGCGTGCGCGAACGGGGCGATGAGCAGTGGGTGTTCGTCAAGGGCGCACCTGAGCGAATCCTATCCCTCTCGCACCAGTGGATTAGCCCTGACGGGGAGTTGCCGCTGGACGAGTCTGCCCGCCAGACCGTTCACCAGCAAGCGATGGCGATGGCAGAGCGTGGACTGCGTGTGCTGGGGCTTGCCTACCGACGCCTGCACCAGCCAATTGACCCTCAAAGCGGCGTGCCCGAACCATCGGAACTGGTCTTCATCGGTCTGGTCGGGATGATGGACCCACCCCGTCCCGGTGTGCTGGAGGCAATCCGCGACTGCCATACCGCTGGAATCCGCGTTCTGATGATTACGGGCGACCACTCGGCTACGGCACGCGCCATCGCCGCCCAGCTGGGGATTGCCCCCTCAGATGCCCCCGTGCTGACAGGCACTGATTTAGAGGCGATGGACGATACCACCCTGCGCGAAAAGGTGCGCGAGGTGAACATCTTTGCCCGCGTCACCCCCGAGCATAAGCTGCGCGTGGTTCAGGCGTTGCAAGCGAACAAACAGGTCGTGGCGGTCACAGGCGACGGTGTGAACGATGCCCCTGCCCTCAAAGCCGCCGATGTGGGGGTCGCTATGGGCAAAAGCGGTACCGATGTCGCCCGTGAAGCCGCCGACATCGTGCTGACCGACGACAACTTCGTGAGCATCCGCAACGCCGTAGAAGAGGGGCGCGTCGCCTTCGACAATGTGCGCAACGCGACCTTCTTCCTCATCTCCACAGGCGCCGCTTCTATCCTCATCTTCTTCATTACCCTGCTCTTGGGCGCATTTGGGGAAAATGGTGAAGCGGCGGTGCTCTTGCCTCTCCTGCCAGCCCAACTGCTATGGCTCAACTTGGTGACGAACGGTTTGCAAGATGTGGCGTTGGCGTTTGAGCCGGGCGATCGGAGCGTGCTTTACCGTAAGCCCCGTCCCCGCAACGAGGGGGTCATCTCACGCCTGCTGTGGGAGCGCACCGGGCTGGTCGGAATCTGGATGGCGATTGTCACCGTGTGGCTCTTTATGACCGAGCTGGAAAGCGGGCTGACCCACGCTCAAACGGCGGCGCTGACCACGCTCGTGCTCTTCCAGAACTTCCATGTGGGCAACAGTCGCTCGGAATATCGCTCGGCGTTTTTGCTTAGCCCTTTGCGCAACCCGTTCCTCTTGCTGGCGGCAATCAGCGCGCTCACCATTCACATTTTAGCGCTCTACCTGCCGTTCACTCAGTTTGTGTTGCGCGTCCAGCCCCTGCCGTTGGAGACTTGGCTACGGATTGTGCCGATGGCGCTGAGCGTGGTTGTGCTGGTAGAGCTGCACAAATGGCTTCGCCATCCCCGTCTGGCGCGTGGGCTGGTCGGTGAATGAACAAAACAAAACCGACATCTACAGCGAGCTCGGCTTACCCGCGATGGCGCTTCAACACGGCAAACGACTGCTACAACTCCATCGACTAACATAGAGTGGGGCGAGCCGTTAAGGCTCGCCCCCATAGGGATAGCGCACCCCCCTTACGGCGATATACTCCACTGGTTATCTGTAGGGGAGCGGTAGGTCTGCGAGAATCGCACAGCGCGCGCACTGCCATCCGCATAGAGAGCAATCGTACTGCCCTGATAACGGGTCTTGGCAATCAGTTCGTCCCACGGCTCACAGTTGCCATCGTTCGGGAAGAGCGAGCAAGGCGGCGCCGCACGCCCGCGCGACCAGTGGTACGGATGGTTCACATTCGTGGTCTCTGCCCAGACATCAATACACATATCAAAGAACTCAGAGACCCAGAACGGATGGTTCGGGTTGTCCACAGGGAGCGGACTGGGCGGGGTGACACCCGTGATTTGAACCCACGGGTCGGCACGCAGAGTGGTGTAGATGGTGGAAGACGGTGCGGTGACCTCCGCCAGCGCACGAGGCACGCCGGTCAGAAGCCCGTTGTTCGCAAACGAACCCCACATCGCCTGCAGGCTTCGGTCGGGGTCAGATGGGTCCCACCAGACATTCTGCTTATTGCGCAGACCGCGGTCCATCTTGATATAGGGTTCCAGTGCCGCTTGATAGTTAGAGACCGCCCAATAGTTCACGGTGCTGGGCACGCCGTTGATGACCGCCATCGTGAAGGGGAAGCGCTCGTCATAGTCGTTGAGGTACATCATCACGGCGGTACCAATCTGGCGCATATTCGAAACGCACTGCGTCTGGCGGGCTTTCGCACGCGCTTGCGCAAATACAGGGAACAGAATCGCCGCTAAGATGGCGATAATCGCTATCACAACCAATAGCTCTATGAGTGTGAATCCATATCTTCTCATTGCAAACCTCCGTTTTGGAACTGCCACCGACTACGGTGGTCAAGCGTCCAGAGGGCTTTGCCCGCCGGGTGTGTTAAGACCGCGCAACCTAACAGGCTACGCGTGTCCGCACAGAAACACACCAAGCGTCGGAGGCGCTCGTGAGAAGCGATAGATTCCTGCCGGCCGCCGATGACAAATCAGGGGCTGAACATAGCCCGGACGGTACTCCTGCCAAACCAACTGCACCACAGGCTGAAGTAGCACCGCCGGGTCGGGCACAGCACCGTTCGTTGCATGGAGCCGACAGACAGGACACTCTTTCGTGGGGGAAGCCGATTCGCGGTGGATCGCGCCATGAAGCAACTCTGCACTCAATAGCAGAGTCACCCAGACCAGCAGGAACGCCAGCGCTTGCGAGCGCGTGATCCCCCGCCTACACACGCCGTAAGTATACCCCAATTAAGCCACGATGTTTTTCAAGACCCCAATCCCCTCCACTTCCAGCTCGACCACATCGCCGGGTTGGAGCCAGGGATAGGTGCCTTCGGGGAACTCTAAAAGGCAACCGAAACCGACCGTACCCGAGCCAATCACATCGCCCACCTGCAAGCGAGTGTTGCGTGAGGCGTGGGCAATCAGCTCGCCGAAAGTCCAGTACATCGTATCGGCGTTGCTGTCACTGATGATGGTGCCGTTGACCCGTGCCACCATCCGCAGGCTCCACCGACTGCCGCGCTCAGGGTCATGTTGGCGCCAAGGCTCTAATTCATCGGGCGTGACCACAATCGGACCCAGCGAGGTGGCAAAATCTTTGCCTTTTGCGGGTCCCAAGCCGATTTTCATTTCGAGCCTCTGTAGGTCGCGCGCGCTCCAATCGTTCATGATGGTGAACCCCGCAATCGCCGCTTCCGCTTCGTGGGGCGTCCAATCGCCGCCTGCACGACCGATGATGACCGCCAGTTCCAGTTCGTAGTCCAGCTGTTGGGTCTCGGGCGGCTTACGCACGGGTTGCTCATGCCCCACCAAGCAAGCAGGGTTGGAGAAGTAGAACGCCGGAACCTCGTACCACTCTGGGGGCACCGGCAGGTTCCGTTTTTGGCGGGCGTTGCGCACATGAGCCTCAAACGCATAGAAGTCGCGCAGGCTGGGCGGCACCAAAATAGGGGGGAGATAGATGGCAGGCTCTACACGGGTTCCTTGCACTATGCGCGCAGCTTGCTCGTCAGGTTCCAGATGGAGCCAGTCCAAAAAGTCGCGACAGCCCGCCACACGCCACCAGTGTCCATCCCGATAGAAAGCGAGGCAAGGCTCCGCCGAGGGATCGGTCTGACAGGTGAGCCAGCGCATTACTTGCGGATGTCTACTATGCGGAAATGGGAAACGCCTTTGGGGAGGTGCGCTTCGACCACATCGCCCTTCTTATAGCCGATGAGCGCTCGGGCGATAGGCGATTGATAAGAAATCTTGTGCTGTTCAGGGTCGGCTTCCATCGCACCCACGATACGAAACTGGCGCTCCGTGCCGGTTTCGGTCTCTTCGACCGTTACCAGCGAGCCTATCCCCACATAGTCGGTCGGGATGTCCTCAGCGCGCACAATCGTCGCACTCTGGAGGATGTTCTTAATCTCCTGGATGCGCGATTCGACATAGGCTTGTTCGTTCTTGAGGCTTTCCAGTTCGGTATCTTCAGGGCTGAACTCGCCGTGCTCTTTATGGGCGCGAAATTCCTCAGCGATTCGCGCACGCTCCACCGTCTGGAGCCGTCGCAGCTCGGCTTCCAGATGGCGGAACCCCTCATCGGTCAGATACACACGGTCGGCTTCAAACATGGCTGTCTCCTCCTACTCAGTGGCTGATTCGGTATACGAAAGTTATTCCACACGGGTTTCTTCAAGGGAACACTATCTCCCCGAATAGAAATGGTGAGCCGGGAGGGATTTGAACCCTCGACCCACGGATTAAAAGTCCGTTGCTCTACCGCTGAGCTACCGGCTCACGCCCAAAGTATACCCTATCCAAGAGTTAGTCAAGGGGTTGGCGAAGCCCCTATCTCACAAACTGCGCTCCAAGATGGCGGGGATATGCTCTGCGGTGATGTCCTCGTGTTCACCGATGGGGTTCGGGTTATGCCGAGCGAATAGGTCTGCCACTTCGGCAAAGCATTCGCGCCCCAGCCCGTATGCCGAAAGACGCGTCGGTAGCCCCAAGCCCTCGAAGAAGGCACGCGTGCGTTCAATCGCCGCATCGATACGCGCCTGTTCAGTCCCTTCACAGATGCCCCACACGCGCTCCGCATACTGAAGTAACTTCGCCTGTTTTTGCTCGCGCTTGAAGTCCAACATGGCAGGCAACACGATTGCCAAAGTGCGCGCATGGTCAATCCCGTATAACGCCGTCAGCTCGTGCCCGATGGCGTGGGTCGACCAGTCCTGCGGCACACCGACCCCGATCGTCTCGTTTAGAGCAACGGTAGCACACCACATCAGGTTCGCCCGCGCCGAATAGTGGCGGGGGTTCTCTAAGACCTTCGGTGCCTCTTCAATCAGGGTCAGTAGAATCGCCTCCGCCATGCGGTCTTGGAGCGGAGCCTCTACGGGATAAGTGGCGTATTGTTCCATCACATGCGTGAAGGTGTCCACAATCCCGTTTGCGGTCTGGCGCCAGGGGAGGCTGTAGGTGGTTTCGGGGTCTAAGATAGAAAATCGCGGGAAGACCAACGGGTTGCCGAACGGCAGTTTCGCCTTCTCCGAATCGCGACTGATGACCGACCACATATTCATCTCGGAGCCTGTGCCCGGCAAGGTGAGCACCACGCCTATCGGGATTGCCGAATGAATAGGGGCGCGCTGTGCCACAATCTGCCATGGGTCGCCCTCAAAGGGGATGGCTGCGGCGATGAACTTCGTGCCGTCCACGACCGAGCCGCCGCCCACCGCCAGCAGGAAGTCCACCCGCTCGCGCCGTGCCAGTTCCACAGCGGGCATGAGCGTATCGTACTGCGGGTTGGGTTCTATGCCCCCGTACTCCAACACCGTACGCCCCTCCAGCGCCTGACGCACTTGGTCATAGACGCCGTTCTGCTTGATACTGCCTTTGCCGTAGGTGAGTAGGATTCGCGCATCGGTCGGGATTTCTTCCGCCAGTTTGGGAATGGTGCCTTTGCCAAAAATCAGTTTGGTCGGGTTATAGTGCGTGAAGTTGAACATCGTTTTGAACCTCCTGTCCCATGAGGATACCTGACTGTAGGGGGAGTAAGACCCGAGACAGGGTCTGAGATGCTTCCCTGCGCTCAGCATGACGGGGTGGGAGCGCGCAACGAAACCCGTATTCGTCACCCTGAGCCGCAGGCGAAGGGTCTCAATGAGATGCTTCGCTGACGCTCAGCATGACGGGGTGGGAGCGCGCAACGAAACCCGTATTCGTCACCCTGAACCGCAGGCGAAGGGTCTCGATGAGATGCTTCACTGCGTTCAGCATGACGAGGGTGGAGCGCGCGACGAAACCCGTATTCGTCACCCTGAGCCGCAGGCGAAGGGTCTCAATGAGATGCTTCGCTCACGCTCAGCATGACGGGGTGGGACAATTCC
>JBDNDR010000097.1:0-7288 GCA_046718995.1 Fimbriimonadales bacterium | reverse complement strand
GAGCTGAATGTCAGCCTTGCTGTGGCGAGCCTGCTTGTGTCGCGCGGCTATCCTGACGCCGAGAGTGCCTATAAGTTCCTCAACCCCTCGCTATCCGACCTGAGCGATTTCCGTTTGCTCCCCGATTTAGAGCCTGCTGTTCGGCGTTTAGCCTGCGCCGTGGAGCGCAAGGAGCCAGTGCTGGTCTACGGCGATTACGATGTGGATGGGGTCAGCTCCACCGCCCTTTGGATTACGACCCTGCGACGGCTGGGCGTGCCCGCTGAACCGTTCGTGCCCCATCGCGAGCGCGAGGGCTACGACCTCAACGCCGAATCGGCACTGCGTGAGGCACGCCAAATCGGAGCGAAGCTGGTACTGACCTGCGACTGCGGTATCCGTGCCCATCAAGCGGTCGAAGCCATCCAGTCGGAAGGGATTGAGGTGCTGGTGACCGACCACCACGAACCTGGCGATACACTGCCCCCGGCGTCGGCGGTGGTCAACCCGAAACGGAGCGATTCGGACTACCCGTTCCGTGAGCTGTGTGGTGCGGGGGTCGCCTATCGGGTTGCTGAGGCGCTGTTGAACGAGCTGAGGGTGCCTCGCAACGGGTTCCAACGCCGAATGCTTGAGCTGGTGGCGCTGGGCACGGTCGCCGATGTGGCGCCGCTGGTGGGCGAGAACCGTGTGCTGGTCAAGTACGGGCTGGAGTACCTTCAACAGACGAAATGGCTCGGCATTAATGCGCTCAAGACGGTCAGTGGGATTGGCAAGCGAGTTTTGAACACCCGCGACATCGGTTTCGGTCTGGCGCCCCGATTGAACGCTGTGGGGCGTCTGGAAGATGCGGTGCTCGCTCTCCAGCTCCTGCTGAGTGAGTGTAAGAACCACGCCGCCGAAATCGCTCAGCAGTTAGACCTCCATAACCGAACACGCCGCGACATCCAGGAGGAAGCGGTTCAGGAAGCGATTGCCCAAGTGGAGGCGGAGGAGTTGACACGCCACCGTGCGCTGGTCGTCCGCTCAGAGGGTTGGCATCATGGGATTGTGGGGCTGGTGGCGAGCAAGTTGGTCAATCACTACCACCGTCCCGCCTTTGTCGCTACGCTCAATCATCAGGAGGGGGTCGCACGCGGGTCGATCCGCAGTATCCCCGCCTACGACCTGAAACCGGTGCTCGCCTTGATGAAACCCCTCTGTATCAAATGTGGTGGGCACGCGCTGGCAGGAGGGTTCGCAGTGGCGTTAGAACGGTTCGAGGAGCTACGCCAGGTCATCCTGAACCATGCCGATCAGACCCTCACCGATGAGGATTTAATCCCCGCTTTGGAAGTGGATTTGGAAGTGGAGGGCAGTGAGGTCAACGCGCGCCTGCTGAGCGAGTTGCAGATGCTGGAGCCGTTCGGTGTGGGCAACGAGAAACCGCTGATGCTATGCCGCGAGGTGGAGGTGTTGGGCAGCCGAACCAGTCGCGATGGCAAGCATCTGTTTCTGCGCCTGCGTCCTGATGGCTCGCCCGTGATTGACGGGGTTCTTTGGAACGGGGGCGACCGCCCAGCCGAGTCGGCTTCGCGCCTGAACCTGCTCTTCCGCCCGGAGTACGACACCTACAAAGGCTACAACGGCATCCGCTGGGTGATTGAGGACTTTGAAGCGTGCGAGTGAGTAGGGGAGGGGGCACGGGTTCCCGCACCCCCTCGCACGGTTTAGCTGGTGGGCACTTCCACCCAGCGTCGCTCGTTCGCCGAGATTTCCACCGCCTCCAAGACCGCTTGGCACTTCAAGCCGTCGTGGAAGTTCGGTGAGGGCTGTTCGCCCTTGCTGATGGCTTCCATCGCATCGCGCACCAAGTGGGTGAAGGTATGCTCGTAGCCGATGATGTGTCCGGGGGGCCACCAAGCACTGATGTACGGGTGGACGCCCTCTGTGACCTGGATGGTGCGGAACCCACGCGTGCCTGCAGGGTCGGTCTCCAAGTAGAGTTCCAGCTCGTTCATCCGCTCCAGGTTGAACACGATACTGCCCTTTGAACCGTTGATTTCGAAGCGGTTGTAGTTCTTGCGTCCGAGAGCGAATCGGGTCGCTTCAAAGGTGCCGATAGCGCCGTTTGCGAAGCGCGCCAGGAACATCGCGGCGTCATCCACTGTGACCTCGCCCATCTGGGTGCTGGCTTGACCTCCCAGCCGGTCGTCCGATTCTGCCAGCAGGGGTCGCTGTTTGATGAAGGTATGCATCAGCCCGCACACTTCGGTGATTTCGCCCACCAGCCAGCGTGCCAGGTCGATGATGTGGGCGTTCAGGTCGCCGTGTACGCCTGAGCCAGAGACCTCCTTGCGCAGTCGCCACACCAGCGGGAAGTTCGGGTCCACAATCCAGTCTTGGAGGTAGGTACCTCGGAAGTGATAGATTTGCCCGATGACCCCATCGGCGATGAGCTGCTTGGCGTAAGAGACAGCAGGCGCTTTGCGGTAGTTGAAGAAGACCCCATGTTTGACGCCGCTTTGCTCCACTGCCTGCACCATCTCGCGCGCCTCTTGCAGGTTGTTGGCGATTGGCTTTTCACACAGCACGATTTTGCCGTGTTTCGCCGCCTCGATGGCGATAGGCGCGTGGAGGTTGCCCGGCGTAGAGACATCCACGAGGTCTATGTCGTCTCGGGCGACTACCTGTTGCCAATCGGTGGCGTATTCCTCGAAGCCATACTTCTCGGCGGCGGCTTGGACACGCTCGGCGTTGCGTCCACAAATCACTTTCAGCACGGGTTGATACTCCAACTCAGGGAAGAAATGGGCGACTTGGCGGTAGGCGTTGCTGTGCGCCTTGCCCATGAACTGATAGCCTATCAGAGCCACATTCAGCGTGCGTTTTGCCATAATAGAACCTCCTTGCTATTAGCGCGGTTCGGGGCGTGGGGCAGGGGGTTGAGGACGCCCACCCTGAGGTGGTTGCCCTGCGCCTGCCGGCGGTTGTTGCGGAGTGAACGGCTTGACAACCGTGTTGGTGATTTTCGCCTTCGCTTGCAACTCTTGGATATAGGTGCTGAGGCGTAGGCGTACCGCTTGCTCGCGTAGGTTGCGTTGCTCTTCGGCGGGCGCCTGATTACCCGTGCGCTCCAGCCGCACAATCATGAACCCACCTGCGGTGCGGAACGGTTCGGAGACCTCGCCCGGCTTGAGCGCTTCCAGCTGGGCACGGATGTCCGGCACGATGAACTGACGGTTCTGCCACATCATCTTCCCGCCGCGGTCGCGACTGAAGGGGTCTTCGGAATACTCTTTGACCGCCTCAGAGAACTCCAGCCCCTGCTTGATTTTTTCGTAAGCCTCTTTCGCCTTCGCCTCCGCTTGGGCAAGGTTCTCCTCTTGCTGTTCAGGAGTGGTGCCGGGGATGCGGACGACAATCTGGCTGTACTCTACAAATTCGTCCAGGTTCACACTGCGCTCTACCAGCCGCTCGGCAAGCATCTGGGTACGAATGCGCGCATACAGGCGACTGGGCGGGAACTGGTTGCGCTTGAGGAAGTCCTCAAGGCTCATGCCCGGAGGCACCTGCGCTTCGGCGTTCTGGAGCTGCTGGCGATAGCGCGATTCCACTTCTTGGGGTGAAACCCGAATGTTCTGCTTCCGTGCCTCCTGCTCGACGATGCGTTCCAAGATGAGCTCTTCCACCACTGAGGCGCCGAACCAGTCGTAGGCGGCACGAATGAGCTCATCGGCTCGAATCGGCTCGCCGTTAACGGTCGCTACAACCGTGTTATTGCTCGGGAGCGCAGGCAGTGCGTAGGGGCTTCGCTGTTGCTGAGGGCGTTGTTGGGTGCGTTGTTGGGTCTGTTGCTGACGCTGTTGTTGGGTGCGCTGTTGAGTTTGCTGTTGACGCTGTTGCTGGGTACGTTGCTGAGTCTGCTGTTGGGTCTGTTGTTGGGTGCGCTGTTGGGTCTGTTGTTGGGTGCGCTGTTGGGTCTGTTGCTGACGCTGTTGTTGGGTGCGTTGTTGAGTCTGTTGCTGTTGCCCCTGATTATTTGTTTGACTTTGCTGAGCGATGCTCCATGAGGCAAGTACAAGCATCGCCGACAATCCAATACCAATCATCCAGTGTTGCTTCATTTGGTTCCTCCTGTATAGGGTTTGGGATTCGGTGCGCGGGCGTCAGTTTCCTGCTGAAGTAGGCTCAGCAAAAACGCCCACGCTGACAGAAGTGCTAAGCTGAGCGGCACCAAGCCGACAAAAAGCGCGCCTACAAGTAAAGCCAGCCAGCCGAACTGAATGGCTTCGGGTACGACGGTTCGCAAGCGTCTCAGCATGAATAGCCCAACGACGCTCAGCAACGCCACACCTAACCAGCCTGAACTGACTAATGCCCACAGCGTGCTGGGATAGCCCGTCCCGTCGGGCTGGTTGTTCCAGATACCCAGCCCTATCGCAGTGAGGAGCATTCCCACCATAATCAAAACATGCGTGATGAGTTTGCGTTCGTGGGGGATGGGCGTCGTGCGCGTGGCGATACGCCCGGCACGCATCAGCGATAGACGCAACCGCCTCCGTTGAACCGCCTCTTGACGCAGGAGGATCGCACTCACTACCAACGCGCTGAGCACTGCGATTAGCGTGAGCGGAAGGTGATGCGCGCGCCATCCCAGCCAGAGCGCCGTGCCCGCCATCAAGTACACCGCACCGAGCGGATTGCCCTCGATGCGGAGCCACACGGCACTGAAAGTCAGCGCCCAGACCAACGCCAGCGTGCCATACGCATCGCCGAGACCGATGGTGCGTCCCTCGCCAAGCGTTGCGTAGCCCAGCAACCCGTCGCGTGCCCAGTTGCCTCCGCTGAAACTGTCCAGCAACAGCAGGGTCAGCCCCAGTCCTGCCAGTGCGCCCAGCCCCAAGACGAAATCGTCTAACATCCCCGCTATCAGCACCAGCACACCTGCTCCGACCAGCCAGACCGCCAGCATCGCCCAACTCCCCGAGGGGGACAGCCCCGCAGGGAACAGGCTCGCAAGGCTCAACGCCATCGCCCACACGCCCCACGCGGTCAGTGCCTGAGAGAGACGCGACTTGGAAGACGGCTTTGGGCGCACCGAACCGACCACGCGCAACACGGGACGCTTCCGTCTAACGCGCAAGGGCATCACCATCGCTAAGAGCAGGAGCATCCATAGCACAAGTAGCCCGCGCTGGAGCGGTTCGGCATGCTGATGAACTGCCCAGCGCAGGGGAGCGATGGCTAACGAGTCGGCTTGCTCGGCTGGCTGGAGGGTGGCGATTTGGAAGGGGAGTTCGCCCTGCACGACCTGCCAGAGGCTCTCGGAGCGAGCGACGGTGGGTAGGCTCACGCGCGCATCGTGGATCACACCCCCCGATTGCGTGCCCCGCGAGAAGATAAAGACCGCCCACAAGCCTTCGGGGTCGTCGGGCACACCCAACACCACCATGCGGTCGGAGGGGTTCGTGAGCAGTTGGCTCAGGTAGGCGCACCATGCGTCCACTTGGCGCCACGCTTGGCTGATGAGCTGGTTCGCCTGCTCTTGGGAACAGAGTTTGGCGTAGCGTTCGGCGCGTGCGACATCGCCCAAATCCACCTGTGCCCAACGCACCATCTGCAGGGCGCGTCGCTGGACACTACTCAGCAGACTCGGCGATGAGCGAACCCCGTAGGCGTAGGTCTCGGCAGGTGTTAAGCGTACCGCCTCACTGCGGGGACGGTCGGGCACATCGGGGTCGGAGAGCCAATAGTCGGGGTTCCACTGGGGGTCAAGCCACAGGGTGGGGTTGGGCATTAGCCAGCCGGCTCCGCCCGAGGCACGCTGGCTCTGGAGCCAAGCGGAGCGTTCGAACAGCGCTTCACCGTGCCAAATCTTGACCACGATGACCCGACCCTGCGCGCAAGCAACCCCCACCCCCAACAGACAGAGGCACAGCGTCCATAGCCAGCGGGTGATACCGCTATCCCTGCCCACACCTATAGAGTACCACAAGCGAAAGTCCAATAGAACCCCCATCGCAGACCTATTCGGTACACTTTAAGCCGATGGTGTGGGCGCAGGCGTTAAAGCGGATACTCGGTGCGATGACGATTCTGATTTTGGTGGGATGCCAGACCGCCAGCACCGACTATACGATTGAGCGCAAGTTCCAGCAGGGCGAGCGATGGCGCTATTCACTGGTTCAGACGGTCGATCTGCCCCCGCGCCGCGCCACGGTGGAACTGACTGTGATTGACACCGTGTTGGAGGTTCATTCAGATGGCAGTGCGCTGATTGAGCGTGAGATTCAAGGCGACCCCGCCCAGTTAGAGACCCTGCGTGAAAGCTTCGCACCCTTCGTGGTGATTGAACCGAAGACACGCTGGAAGGTCTCGCCTCGGGGCAAAGAGGAGCTTCAAAAAGGGCAGGGCGCCCTGCTGACCAGTGTGCCTTATGCCTATCCCGACCGACCCGTTCCGCCCGGAGCCCAGTGGGGCATGATGGACGGTATCGGAAGTCTCCAGACCAGCTACATCAGCCAACTGGTCGGCGTGGAAGAGTTGGACGGCGTCCCGTGCTACAAAATCCGCACGCAAGCCGAACCTCTGCCCGACTCGCTCCCGGCGATGCAGGGCGAAATCCTGGTCTATCTCGACCGCCAGAACGGCTGGACGCGCCAAATCGAGGGAACGCTCCAAATGCAGGCAGGAGAACTGAAAGGAACGGTGTATATAAAGGTACGCGGCGCGCCAGAGCCGAGTAAGGGGAATTAAGATGCGAGAGCGATTATGTCCTGTTTGCCGAGTGGAGCTGAAGCCCCAGATTCATCTGGGCATCACGATTGATGTGTGTCCCACCTGCGCGGGGATTTGGTTCGACCAAGACGAGCTGACCCGCATCACCCAAATCGACCCTGAAATCCTTCCTCAGCTGGATCAGCTCTATCAGCCTGTCGTTCACTCGTATGACCCCCCTTGGGAAAAGCTCTGCCCGGTATGCCGGGAGGTGCGTTTGCGCCCGTATCACTACCTCTATAACTCTGATATTGAACTGGATGAGTGTGTCAGTTGTGGGGGCATCTGGGTGGAAAATAGCGAGTTGGAGAAGATGGCGAGCGTGCTTCAGGACGCGCGGGTGATGGATGTCCCTCCCGAAGCGCAAGCCGAAACGATACTGGCTCAAGTGGAGGCAGAGCATCGTCAGACGGTAGGACGGTTGGAGTTCCTCAAAGGGCTGTTCCGATTCCTCAGCGCCCGTCCACGCATCTAAGCACTGGTTGCGCTCAGAGGGGATTCCGCCAAAGGGCACGAAATTAACCCTATCATGACAACAGGCGTCTACACA
>JBDNDR010000096.1:0-7304 GCA_046718995.1 Fimbriimonadales bacterium | reverse complement strand
GTTGATTCAGCACTCTGCCCAGCGCGCTTGAGGTACACTCTGCTCAGTGCGGTTGGAAGAGCGTTTTGCGGAGCTGAAAGCACGAGGCGAATCGGCGCTGATTGTCTATATCACGGCGGGCGACCCCTCCCTGGAGCAACTGCCTGCTATCCTACGCCTGCTGGAAGATTCAGGGGTGGATATGGTGGAGGTGGGCTTCCCCTTTAGCGACCCCCTTGCCGATGGACCGGTCATCCAATCGGCGATGTTCCGTGCGCTACAAGCGGGGACGACCTTGCCCAAAGTGCTGGAGACCATCGCCGAGTGTCGGAGCCAAGTGGGGATTCCGCTGATTGCGTTCACCTATACGAACCCGGTTCAGCGTTATGGGTTTGAACGATTCGCTCAGGAGGCACACGCCGCAGGGTTTGACGCCTGCCTGATGACCGACCTCCCCCCCGATGAGGCGGACGAGTGGCTCCCCCACGCACGGGCGAACCAGCTCCAGCCCATCTTTCTGCTCACGCCCACCAGCACCCCCGAACGCATTCGGTTAGTGGCGGAGCGTGGGGAGGGCTTCATCTATTGCGTCTCGCGCACGGGGGTCACCGGCGCCCGCGACCAGCTGCCGCCCGACCTGCCTGACCTCGTGGCACGCATCCGTGAGCATACCGACCTGCCCATCGCTGTCGGCTTTGGGGTCTCCAACGCCGAGCAGGTGCGCCAAATCGCCCAGATAGCGGATGGCGTTGTGGTGGGAAGCCGAATCGTGCAGATGCTCCACGAGCAAGCCGAGGCGGGAGGCGATTGGCGACCCGTTGCCGAGACCCTGCGCTCCTTCAAACACGCCACACGCCGTTAGGAGGCACGCTATGCAGAACTCACGATTACCCGAACCCACTGCCAGCAAACTGCCCCGCTGGCGCGGATTTAACCTCTTGAACCGATTCGGACTGGAATGGAGCAACACGCCCTTTGAGGAGCGCGACTTTGAGTGGATTGCGGAGCTGGGGTTCAACTTCGTGCGCCTGCCGTTGGACTACCGCATCTGGACGGATAAGGCGAACCCCTACCGACTGGACGAGGCGATTCTGCGCGAGCTGGAAGGCGTGGTGCGCTGGGGCGAGAAGTATCGGATCCATATCCAGATGAACTTCCATCGGGCACCGGGCTACACGGTGGCATCGCCGCCCGAACCGTTCAGCGTGTGGAGCGATGCCGAGGCGCGCAAACTCTGTATCCACCACTGGAGCGAGTTCGCTAAACGCTTTCAAGGAGTGCCCGCCCGCCAACTGAGCTTCAACCCCTTCAACGAGCCTGCGAATGTGGACGCCAAACCGCATCGCGAAACGGTGGAACAGGTGGTCGAGGCAATCCGCAAGATAGACCCCAACCGCCTGATTGTGTGTGATGGGCGCGACTGGGGGATGACACCCGCAGAAGAACTCCTCGACCTCAAGGTCGCCCAAGCCACGCGGGGGTACCAACCGTTCCGCCTGACCCACTATCGCGCCGAGTGGGTGCAAGGGTCAGACCAGTGGGAGAAGCCAACCGAGTATCCCCTGCGCGAGGGCAACACCGTGTACGACCGTAAGCAGATTTGGGAGCAGTTCTATGTACCGTGGAAGCGTCTGGAAGGGCGCGAGGTGGGCGTGATGGTCGGCGAGTTCGGCGCCTACAACCAGACGCCCCACACAGTGGTGCTGGCATGGATGCGCGACCTGCTGAGCCTATGGAAAGAGGCAGGCTGGGGCTGGGCACTGTGGAACTTTCGCGGACCGTTCGGCATCATAGACAGCGGACGAAGTGATGTGACCTACGAATCGTGGCGTGGGCACAAGCTCGACCGCGCGATGCTCGCACTGTTGATAGCAGGTTAGGAACATCAAAAACTATGCTTCTTCATTCATTAAAGGAGACCATACTACGATAGAAGTAATATGTGAGGACGAGCTACCAGTGAGTAATCACAGACCGACGAGTCAATTCTACGAAGATGTGGTCTTCCAGATTTTTTAATATCAGGTCGAGGTGTTGCTCGAAAAGACTTAGTAGTTGTGAATTGCGGAAGTTCCCTGTACTCACGAGAAGAAGGCGATGGATATTTCCGTGTAAAATCAAATTATCTACAAAATCCGCATCTTTAGTGACGATAACCCGTCGTTCGCTTAAGGATAACTGTTTGATTTCAGCATCGGTTGTTCGATTTCCATTGACCAAGTCAAGGGTATGAACTACATCATATCCTTGCTTTCGAAACCATAAGGCAAGGCGATAGGGAAGCTGGGCGTCTACTAAAAAACGCATTACTCGATTGTTTCTAAGGTCTTCATTTGGGAAAGGCGTGCGGCATACTCCAAACACGCCAAGATATCGTCGCGCTCCAAGTCAGGGTAATCTTGGAGAATTTCCTCTACAGTCATTCCTGAGGCTAACAGTTCCAAAATCATTTGCACAGGATAGCGCAATCCACGGATGACGGGTTTTCCATGGCAGATGCTTGCATCGCGCACGATTCGTCCAGTTAGTGAGCTGGGCACATTAGCCATACAAAGATTGTACCACAAAGACAATCTACCGGAAACAGAGGGCTGTCCCCAAAGATGAGCCTCCGGGTTGCTTCTGTGTACCTTGCAGGGGTTAGGTAGAATTAAGCGATATGAAAACGAGTACACCCCCTGTCGAATCGCTGACGCCCCGCCAGATAGTGGCAGAGCTGGACAAGTACATCGTGGGTCAGTCCCGTGCCAAGCGTGCTGTTGCCATCGCGTTGCGCAACCGCTACCGCCGCCAACTGCTACCCCCCGAACTGCGCGACGAGGTGATGCCCAAAAATATCCTGATGATTGGACCGACAGGGGTGGGCAAGACCGAGATTGCCCGACGCCTCGCCATGCTGGTGCGTGCCCCCTTCATCAAGATAGAAGCCACCAAGTTCACCGAAGTCGGCTATGTGGGGCGTGATGTCGACTCGATGGTGCGCGACCTCGTGAATATCGCCGTGCGGATGGTGGAGCAAGAGAAGATGGACGAGGTACGCAAAAAAGCGGAGGCGCGCGCCACCGAACGCCTGGCGAAACTCCTGCTGGAGAACGAGACCACCAGACCCAAGCGCAGAAAACGCTCGAGCGCTATGTCGCCTCTGGAAGCGATGCTCCAGATATTGGGGCAACCCGATGAGGACGAAGACGAAGCAGCCGAGCCTGCCACTTCCGAAACCGCCGTAGACCGACGCCGACGCAAACGCGAAATCTCAGACCAAATCCGGTCGGGCGCACGCGATACCGAGACCGTGGAGATCGAAGTGGAAGAGACGCTCCCGCCGTTCGTGCAAGTGTTCTCGCCCCAAGGGATTGAGGAGATGGGAATCGATGTGGAATCGTTCCCTCCCTTCGGGGGGCGATCACGCTCGGTGCGTTCCGTCACGATTGCAGAAGCGCGGGAAATCTACACCCAGCAAGAAGCACGCAAAATGATCGACCGCTCCGCCGTGATTCGAGAGTCGATACAGCGGGTCGAGCAGACCGGCATCATCTTTTTAGACGAAATCGACAAAATAGCAGGCGCACGCAGTAGCGTCGGACCCGATGTGAGCCGAGAGGGTGTCCAGCGCGACCTGCTCCCGATTATTGAAGGCTCCACCGTCGCCACCAAGTACGGTCCCGTGCGCACCGACCATATCCTGTTCATCGCGGCGGGGGCGTTCCACATCTCCAAACCGTCCGACCTCATCCCTGAACTGCAGGGGCGTCTGCCGATTCGGGTGGAACTGGAGCCGCTCGGCTCGGAAGACTTCCGCCGTATCCTCACCGAACCCGAAAATGCGCTGACCAAGCAGTATCAGCACCTGATGGCAACGGAGGGCGTGGAGGTCACCTTCACTGAGGACGCCATCGACGAGATTGCGCGCATCGCCCACGAGGTCAACAACCGCACCGAGAACATCGGCGCCCGACGCCTCCACACGGTGATGGAACGCTTGATGGAAGACCTCTCGTTTGAGGCGCCCGACCACACAGGCGAGAAGGTGGTCATAGACGCCGACTATGTGCGCTCCAAACTCGCCGACATCGTGCGCGATGTGGACTTGAGCCGCTATATCCTCTGAGCCGCTTCGGCAGGAGTGTGCCGCTCGCCCACGAATCGGGGTGCGTGGGTGATGATGATGGCAGACTACACGCCGAAGCCAGAGCATAAGTTCACTTTCGGATTATGGACGGTCGGCAATCGGGGGCGCGACCCGTTCGGGGAACCGGTACGACCCCCCATCCCACCGACCCGCATTGTGCAGAAACTCGCCCAACTGGGTGCGTGGGGCGTGAACCTCCACGATAACGACCTCGTACCCATCGACGCCTCACCCGCCGAGCGCGACCGAATCGTGCGCGAGTTCAAACAAGCCCTCCAAGACCATAATATGCGCTTGGTGATGGGCACAACGAACCTATTCACCGACCCCGCCTTCAAAGATGGCGCGTTCACCAGCAACCATCCGCAAGTGCGTGCCTACGCCCTCCAAAAAAGCATGCAATCCATCGACCTGGCAGTGGAGCTGGGCGCTGAGACCTATGTGTTCTGGGGGGGACGCGAAGGCACCGAAACCGACGCAGCCAAAGACCCCATCCAAGCCCTCCAGTGGTATCGTGAGGGACTGAACTTCCTCATCCACTATGTGAAAGACCAAGGCTACTCGCTCAAGTTCGCGCTGGAACCCAAACCCAACGAACCGCGCGGGGACATCTTCTTGCCCACCGTCGGCGCTATGCTGGCGTTCATCGAGACGCTGGACGACCCCGATATGTGCGGTGTCAACCCCGAGGTCGCTCACGAGACGATGGCAGGGCTGAACTTCACTCATGCAGTGGCGCAGGCGCTGGAGCGCAACAAGCTGTTCCATATCGACCTCAACGCCCAGAAAATCGGACGCTACGACCAAGACTTCCGTTTTGGAGCAGAAGACCTCAAGGGCACTTTCTTCCTCGTCAAACTGCTGGAAGATAACGGCTACAGCGGACCGCGCCACTTTGACGCACACGCCTACCGCACCGAAGATGAGGAAGGGGTATGGGAATTCGCCAAAGGCTGTATGCGTACCTACCTCATCCTCAAGGAGAAAGCGGAACGCTTCAACCACGACCCCGAAATCCAAGAGCTCCTGGCACAGATTCGACAGTGGGATGTGGACTTGCAGGCACGCATGCAGTACTCCCGAGAGAATGCGGAATGGCTCAAGCATCACCCCTTTGACCGTGAAGCGCTGGGAGGCTACGGCTATCAGTACGAACGGTTAGACCAACTCACGATGGAATTGCTGATGGGCGTGCGGTAGCCGAGTCACTCTAACGCTTACGCAAAAGCAGGGGAACCTTCCTTAACCTTTAAAACGGAGATAAGGTAGGTTCCCTTTTTCCCCAGCGAAAATACCCGATTTCACAATAAGTCGTCCCGCATTTGCAATTTTTGATATATAATAGGCGTAGGCGGATTGAGTAAGGGAAGAGCAGGTACTCTCCACTTGAGGGACTTCGGTCCCTCCCCGCTTCTTCCCCCACTAATCGGGCACTTTTGGGGCAATTTGCCCAAATTGTCCTCCAAACCTGTCCGGTTTTCGCCCTTTTTGGAGTCTTTAACAGTGGTACACCCGTAGGTGTATCAGGGAAGGAAGGTGACTCACATGCAATACGCGGAAAGGACGCAGTATAACGAACAGTCGGAGCAGAGATTCTACTCTGCCCTGCGCGAGCGGATTGAGCGGATGGTACGACGCTATGTCCATTCAGGCGACGATGATGTCGAAGACCTCACTCAGGAGTGCCTCATACGAGTCTTCAATAACTTGGAGAACTTGCGCGACTTAGAGCGCATCGACCCGTGGCTCCGAACGGTTGTTCGAAACACTGTGTTTACCTGGTATCGCGAGCGCAAACGCGAACAGGAAGTTTGTTCCGTCGGGTTGGAGCAGGAGAACGATTCGTCCACCTACTCCATTCCGGAGGATGATTTACTTTTATATTTTGTGGTTCAAGAAGCGATGCAGACGCTGTCGGATGCCGACCAGCAGATGTTTGAGTTGCGCTATGGGGCTGGCATGAGCTACCGTGAAATCGCTCAGCAGATGGGGCTGAACGAGGAAGCGGTGCGCAAGCGAATCACCCGAGCACTCAGCCGTCTGCGTGCCCACCCGATTATTCAATCAATCATCACAGAAGGTGGATAACGATGAACTGTAGGCAAGCCAGAAACCTAATAGAACCCTACATTGTGGGGGATTTGAATCCTGAGCTTGCCGACCAACTGGAACAGCATCTGAAGCAGTGTGCGGAGTGCCAGCGGTATTATGAGGAGCAGAAACGCCTCGTCGCACTCCTAAAGCGCGTGTTTGGGATGAAGCGCCAGTTCGTTTAGGCGGCGCGTAGTTCACGATTGGCTAAGCTGATCTGGCGAATCGCACGGAACTCTTCTTCCGGGATTTCGCGGAACAGCTTAACCAGGTCGGGGTCAAACTGCGTGCCCGCGCAACGAATAATCTCTTCACGCGCCTGAGCGAAGCTGAGCGCTTTACGGTACGGACGATCAGATGTCATCGCGTCCAGTGTGTCGGCGATGGCGAACAGACGTGCCCCCAGCGGGATCTGTTCGCCCGATAAGCCATAGGGGTAGCCCTTGCCATCCCAACGCTCATGGTGGTGGAGGACGATAGGCGCAGCGTTGCGTAGCATATCGATCTTCATACACATCCGGTAGCCGATGACCGGGTGCTGTTTCATAATCTCCCACTCTTCGGGCGTGAGCGGACCGGGCTTGTAGAGGATACTGTCGGGTACACCGATTTTGCCGATGTCGTGGAGCAGTGCACCTTTCTCTATATCTGCCAGTTCATCTTCCGAGAGTTTGAGCCGTCGTGCCATCGCCATCGTATACGCCGCAACACGCTCCGAGTGTCCCTCGGTCTCGGTATCGCGGGTGTCCAGCGCAGCTAGCAGCGCGTCCAGCGTCGCCTTGAGCGAGCGTTCCCGCTCATGCTCCATCTGCTTCGTGCGGTTGGTCTCCAGCGAGTGGCGCATCAGGTTGCGCTCAATCAGGATGGGAATCTCTTGGATGTTGTAGGGCTTGGTGATGAAGTCGGTTGCGCCCAGCTTGAGCGCCTCACGCGCCATCTCAATATTGCCATAGCCTGTGATGAGGATGACCGGCACATGAGGTGCCTGATCTTGAATCTGGCGTAGGAGGTCAAACCCGTTCATGCCCGGCATGAAGATATCGCTGAGCACAATGTCATAGTCCCCTGTTCGCAGCAGGTGGAGTGCATCCTGTCCGTTGGAGGC
>JBDNDR010000095.1:0-7316 GCA_046718995.1 Fimbriimonadales bacterium | reverse complement strand
ACCTGACCGTATGGAGTTGGGGCGTGTTTCTGGTCTGTTTGAGCAGTTGGCTCTCGTTTCGCCTACGAAACACCATCGCGGTTGTTGCTTTCATCTTCTCAGCCCAGGTCGCATTCCTGTTGCTCCTGCCGATAGTGATTTCCATCGTCGGAAGTTCCCACTCTTCCTTGTTTAGTACGGAGATTCGGTCGTTTTATGACGGTCTCGTCTTTTGGATTGCTTCTATCAAGGACGGTCAAGTAGTGTCTTTATTTAATCCGTTTGAAGTGATTTCAGGGTTCGAGTCGGCTTTTTGGAGTAGTAACCGCATATCAGTGAGCGGCGTTGATAGGAACCCATATGATGTCCTGCACTACACGCTCTGGGGCTGGGTTCAAAGTGGGCTTTACCTACTATTGGCGGGACTGCTTGTTCGGCTAACCGCTCGTGGAATTTGCAAAGAGTGGCGTAAGAGGTGAGACTATGCTGGAGGTACAGGCACTTCGCAAAGAGTATGGCACGCTCGTGGCGGTGAATAATATCTCATTCCAGCTCTTTCCGGGCGATGTGTTTGGCTTCATCGGTCCCAACGGGGCGGGTAAGACGACCACCATCAAGATGCTGGCGACCTTGCTGGAACCGACAAGCGGCACCGCCCTGCTCAACGGAATCGACATTGTGCGCTATCCCGAAGAGGTACGCCCCCTTCTGGGTTATATGCCCGACTTCTTCGGTCTCTATGAAGGGATTACCGTTCGCGAGTATCTGGAGTTTTTTGCCGCAGCGTATCGCATCCCCAAAGACCAGCGCTCTGCCATCATCGATAATGTGCTGGAGCTGACCGACCTAACCGTGAAGCGCGACGCCTTTGTCGAGACGCTTTCACGGGGAATGCAACAGCGCCTCTGCCTCGCCAAGAGCCTCATCCACGACCCGATTCTGCTCTTGTTGGACGAACCTGCCTCAGGCTTAGACCCCCGCGCCCGAGTCGAAATCAAGGAACTGATTCGTGAGTTGGGCGCGATGGGCAAAATCGTGCTGGTCTCCTCCCACATCTTGCCCGAGCTGGCAGACTTTTGCAACAAAATCGGGATTATAGAGAAGGGCGAGCTGTTGGTGTGGGGTGCGGTGGACGACATCGTGAAGCAGATTCAGGTCGCCCGCCACCTCATGATTCGTCCGCTGGGCGAGCTGGAACCGCTCATCCAAAGGCTGGAACGGTACCCCTTAGTGCAGGGACTGGAGCCAAGAGACGGGCATCTGCTGGTGCATTTCAACGGCGGGTTAGAAGAGCAGGCACAACTCCTCACGGAGCTCATTCAAGAGGGTTTCCGTATCGCCGCCTTCCACGAGGAGTCGTTAGACTTAGAGGATGTATTTATGCAAATCACGCGAGGCGAGGTGAGCTGAGTGTTCTTCTCTTCTCATCTGAACCCGAAGCCCACCAAGTCGTACGACACGGTGATTATCGGCGCGGGCGTAATCGGCACCAGTGTCGCCTGGCACTTAGCCCACTACGGGTGTCGGAATGTGCTTGTTTTAGACCGCGCAGACCAGCCCGGCACGGGCAGCACCTCCAAAGCCACTGGCGGGTTCCGCTGTCAGTTCAGTACGGAAATCAATGTTCGGCTGTCGCTCCTTTCGCGCGAGAAGCTGCTCCGATTCCGCTCGGAGGTGGGGCACGACCCGGGCTATCAACCCTGTGGCTATCTGTTCGTCGCCACTGACCCCGTTCAACTCAACATCCTGCGCGAGGCGCTGAAGGTTCAGCACGACGCAGGCGTTTGGGTGGCTCAGGAGGTCTCGGTGGAGGAGATTCGAAAGCTCAATCCCGCCCTTTACACGGAGGACTTGGTCGGGGGCACCTTTTGCGAATGGGACGGCTTTACCCGCCCGATGGAGATTCTCAACGGCTACTACTCGGCGTCCCAGCAACTGGGGGTGGAGTATCGGTTCAGTGTGGAGCGTGTGCAAGTCTGGCGCGAAGGGGACGCTGTCGTCGGTGTGATGGTGGATGGCGAGTTCATTCCCACTGGCGCTGTGGTCAACGCAGGTGGAGCATGGGCAGCACCGATTGCGCGCGAGGTGGGGGTGGAACTGCCTGTCTACCCGCTCAAGCGTCAAGTAGCCATCACCGAGCCGTTTGAAGCCCTGCCCGAAACGATGCCGATGAGCGTGGATGTGTCGGACGGGTTCCATCTGCGGGTGCGGGATGGGCGTGTGCTTTTGCTGTACCCTCACGGACTCGACGAAGAGCGTACCTACGAGGCTGAGTTCGAGGAGGCATGGCTTCCCAAAGTGCTGGCGCGGGCACACTATCGTGTTCCTATCTTGCGTGAGGCGAGTGTTGACCGCGCGCGATGCTGGGCAGGGCTTTACGAGATGTCGCCCGATAAGCATGTGATTGTCGGTGAGGCGCCCGAACTGTGTGGGTTCTACTTGGTTAACGGCTCCTCTGGGCACGGCGTGATGCATAGCCCTGCGCTCGGTGAGATGGTGGCGCGCCTGATTCTGGGGATGGAGCTGCCGTTCGACATCACCCCCCTGCGTCCCACCCGCTTCGCCGAGGGCAAGCCGAACCATGACACGGGCGTACTCTGAAAACTACGCTTGTGCGCCCCTGTGAACCTTTTTGACCCGAAATGGCGTATAATACGGTAGGAGATATTGAAGGCATGCATGGTTTATCCTATCGCGGGGTTTGGCGTCTTGTTGTCGTGAGCCTGATGGTCGGTCTGGTGGGGCTTTTCGCTCAAGAGGCTCCCCAGACTCCCACCCTCTCACCGCAAGACCAACAAGAGATAGAACTTGGCAAACGCATCGTTGCCGAAATAGAGAAAGAGTATCGCTTCATCACCGACCCGGAGGTTGTGGAGCGGGTCAATCGGATTGGTCAGACGCTTGCAGAGATTGCACGCCAGCTGGAAACGAAGGCGCGCTGGGGGCAAGACGGTCCCGCACCGTTTGAATACACCTTCCGCGTGATCGACGAGAAGGATGTGAACGCCTTCTCGGTGCCGGGCGGGTTCATTTTCATTAACAAGGGGCTGTTGGACTTTGTGTCCAGCGATGACGAACTGGCAGGGGTCATCGCCCACGAGATTGTGCATGCCTCCCACCGCCATGTGATGGAGCTCATCAAGGCGGACAATAAAATTCAGCAGAGCGTGCTACTGCCCGCGCTGTTGGTGGGGTTATTTGGGCGGATGCCAGCTCAGGACTTCGCGGGGGTCATCACTGGTGCGCAGTTGTACCGTATCGCTCGGATTAGCAGCTTCAGCCAAGAGGCAGAGACCGACTCGGACCTGACAGCACTGGAATACCTGCGGCGTTCACCCTACAACCCGGTGGGGCTACTGGTCTTTATGGAGCGTTTAGCAGCGGAGGAGCGCCGCCGACCCCAGATTGACTGGGGGATTTTTCGCACGCACCCCATCACTCGGGAGCGTGTAATGACCTTGCGCCAGGCGATTGAAGCCTACGGAATCCCCATTCGTCGTCGCGAGGTCAGTCCTGCCCTGCAGGTGCGTGCCGTGCCCATAGAGTCCGAGAACCCTGAGGGACGATATGTGGTGCGCCAAGACCGCATCGACATCTTCAGCCCAGCGGATGACCCGGAGATAGGCAGTTCGCGTGAGCGTGCGCTCAAGTTCGCCCAAACCCTGAATCGCTTACTGGACGACGGCGTGGAGCTCTACGAGGTGCAACTGACCCCTGATAAGCGTGGGGTGCGTATCAAAAGCACGGAGCTGGTGCGTATTAGTGATGCCGATGCCCAGTTAGCGGGCAAAGCGCCTGAGGAGTTGGCGAACGCCGTCCGTGAAGCCGTTCGGCGCCTGCTCTGGAACGATACGATTCGGATGAGTTTCTAATGCGAGGTGCGTAACCGCTCGCCGTAAGGGCTGAGGGTTCCATCCGCCTGAAAAAGTCCTGCGGAACGCTCCGAAGTGACCAGCGGAACCTGAAGGGCTACCACATACGGCTTGCTCAGCGCGATGAGATAGGCACCTGCGAACCAGTCGACACTCTGCTCCCGATAGAGGGGTAAATCGCCCGTTTCGGTCGGCAGGCTCAGGCTCAGATGGATCGGTTTGCCCCAATCGCCCACCGTCTCCAAAAGCGCATCCAAATCGAACAGGTCGTAGTCGCACCAGCAGAGGTTGAGTTGGATACATTCAAAGGGCACTCCATGCTCCACGCAGGCGTCCAGCAGCTGGAAGGCTCCTGTACGATGGTACAAACTGTTGCTCAGCCCGAGCAGGCGTACCATCCCGAAATCCATCTGGCGGGCAACCTCACAGGCGTGCCGAACGGTCTCTATCGCCCGCGGGGTTGGCACAGCCTGCGCCGAGAAGTGGGCTAAATCGGTGAAGAGGTTCCAGTATCGTATCTGTCCGCGATAGGCGTCTATGGAGGTTTGGAGGCGTCTGGGCAGGCTTGCCTCAAAAATGCCGCGTGCTTCGGCAATATCGGAGTCGTTAATCAGGTGCTCCGCCTTGAGCGCTATGCGCTCGCGCGCCAGAGTTTGGATGATAGTTCGCCAATCGGTGTCAGGATTGTCCATCGAGAGGGCAACCATGTTGAGCGGGGCGAACAGCTCTGTCAACTCTGTAGGCGACTCCATAGAAGCGCTCCAGAGGAAAATCTCACGCCCCCCCATCCGCTGGAGCCGTGTGGACGCAATCGCGACCACCGCCTGCTCGCCCGCTTGCACAGCTAAACTGAGGGCGTTCAGGAACGTATCCGAATCGTGGGAGCCACTCGTCCCAGCAGTTGCTTGGGCTTGCTGCAAGAGGGTCTGTGCCTCTTCCAGAGGAACCCCGCGACGCGCATACTGGCGGATAAGTTGCGACACGCGCTCGAGACGATTACGCAGGAACTCCGCTTCCAACTCCGACGGTGCGGAGCGCGTGGAGTAGCCTTGGGCTTTGGCACCGTTCGTCCAGAGGTAGATGCGTCCCACGCCGGGCAAACGAAACGGATAGGCGAACCCGATAGGCGTGCCAGGATACTCTAGCTGGGCAATCGTGGTGGCGAGGTCGCTAAACGGCAACGGAAGCGGTTCCCCTTTGGGAGTCGTTGCCCGCAGGAGGTTCCAATCGTCCACCGCACCTGCCGTCCGAATCTGTATTTCGCTCACTGTAGCGTTCACTCTAAATGTGGATTTTCGGCAATAGTTTACTCAAGTTTTAGGGGGATTGCGTTAATCGGGGATGAGGAGGCTTTTGGCGGTCTGGCGGCGCTCCATCGCTTGGAACGCCTCACGCCACTCGGTCAGTTCAAAGGTGCGTCGAAGAGGCGCTAAGTTGAGTTTACCAGCCCCCATCAGGGTCAGTACACGCTCCCAAGTCGCCCAAGTGTGGCTGAAAGTTCCCTGCAGGCGCACATTCTTGCCCACCAGCGGGTCTAAACTGAACTGGAGCGGCTCGGGTCCCCAGCCGACCTTCGTGATTTGACCGTCGGGGCGAACGACCTGCAAACACGGCTCTAACACAGCCGAAGTGCCCACCGCATCGATCACCAAGTCCGCCCCATAACCGTCGCCCTGACGCTTGGCGAAACGCTCGACCGAGTCGATGTCCGCACACAGCACCTGGTCCGCCCCGACCGCCTCTGCCATCTGGAGGCGTATGCCGTCACTGCTCAGCCCTACCAGCACCAGCATTCGGGGCGAGAACAGCTTTGCCATCTGCACACACAACAGCCCAATCGGGCCGCTCCCGAACACGATGACGAAATCGCCCGGCTTGGGGTCGGAACACTCTATCACGGCGTGCGCCGCCACACAGCAGGGTTCGGTCATCGCAGAGTCTTCAAACGGCACATGGTCGGGCACGCGGTGCAGGATACGCGCCGGCACGCGCACATAGGTCGTCATTGCGCCGTGAGTGCCATACCCGAAGCCCAGTCGGTGGGGGCAGAGATTGTAGCGGGCAGTTCGGCAATAGGCGCACTTTCCGCAGATGACCGCGGCGGTCTCACACGCCACGCGGTCGCCCACCTGCCAGCCTTCCACGCCCTCACCCAGCTCGGCAATCACCCCGGTGAACTCGTGTCCCAGCACGACAGGCACATTCACCGCCCACGACTGGGTGTTGTGGTATTGATGCAGGTCAGAGCCACAGACGCCAACCGCCCGCACCCGCACCAACACTTCGCCTGCGCGTGGGGTCGGTTCGGCAATCTCGCGCAGCTCGACACTGCCCGGCTCCAACCGGTAATGCACGACCGCCTTCAAGGTATCAGCCCTCTCAGGAAGTTGGCTGTTCGGGGGAGTGCCTCAGTTGGTTCACCGGCAATCCCACACTCCAGCGCCATGTAGCCCGTGTAGCCCACCGCACTGAGCGCCTGAAAGCCCGTAGCGAAGTCGGTATGCCCTTGACCCGGCAATAAGCGGTTGCTATCTGCCAGATGCACATGGGCAATCCATGCCCCAGCACGCTGGATTGCCTCGGGGATGTTCGCCTCTTCAATAGACATATGGAAGAAGTCCGCCATCAGTTTGATGTGGGGGTGCGCGAGCTTCTCACAGATGGCGACCGCATCCTCTAATCGGCGCAGGAGGTGCGTCTCGTAGCGGTTGAGCGATTCCAGAAGGATGAGGCTCCCTGCCTTCTCGGCGGTCTTAGCAAGGTCTTCCAAGAGCAGGCAGAGCAAGTCCAGCTCCATCGGCACGGGCGATGCCAGTGGGCTGAGGTCAGGGATGCGCGGGCCGCCGAAGATAGGCACCACAATCAGTCCCACCGCTCCAATATCACCTGCGACGAACAATAGGTCGCGGATGTCCTGCATCGCCAAGTCCCGTTCAGCGCGACTGGCGTCCAGTAGGCACCCGCGAAAACCGGCACAGACCGTGCTGGCGCGCACGGGACTGGTCTTCAAAGCGTCTTGAATTTCGGGCACGCGCTCCTTCAGTCCACCGCCCCAAAACTCTATGCCCTCGTAGCCCCATTCAGCGAGTCGCTCCAGACGCTCAGGCAGGCTATTGCCGGGCACCAAACCCTCTTGACAGGCGAGTTTCATAGCGTCGTTTGTTCGGGGCGGTCAAGAGAACTCCTGCCTACAAGAGCCAGTCCAGTAGCGTCCTACGGATGGGGCTTAACACCCAGCGTATCGGGTCAATCGCACCATTCGTGATAAACGGCACAATCAGAATCGAGCCGAATAGAATGATGGGACCGTACAGCACCTGAAAATTCCAGTAGCGTCGGTCGTACACATCGGGCAGGAGACCCGACAGTACCTTAGAGCCGTCCAGCGGGTGGAGCGGGATCATATTGAAGAGCGCCAACGACACATTCACCACTACCATCCAGAAGAGAAACTCCACAGGCGCG
>JBDNDR010000094.1:0-7344 GCA_046718995.1 Fimbriimonadales bacterium | reverse complement strand
CGAGTTCGTGGGGGTGGTCATCGGCAATCAGGGGCGGATGTTCTCGGCAGGGTTCAACCTGAACCTGTTCTTAGAGTACATCTCGGCAGGCGATTGGCAAGGGATGGACAAGGGACTCCAGCTGCTCCAGACGCTGAGCCAGCGCATCCGCTACTGTGGGGTGCCGGTCGTCTCCGCCGTTCATGGCTATGCGCTGGGCGGTGGACTGGAGATTGTTCTGCCCTGCGTGCATGTGCATGCCCATGTGGATGCCGTGCTGGGACTGCCCGAAGCGTCGGTGGGGCTAATCCCGGCTGGGGGCGGTACGACCCTTATGACGCGCCGCGCCTTAGAGCATCTGCCCAGTGAAGCCGACCCTTTGCCCCACCTGCGCGCCGTGTTCCAGACGCTGGCGTTCGGGAAGCGCTCCAGCCACGCGTTTGAGGCGTACTCTATGGGCTTCCTGCGCCCGCACGATACCCTCTGCTGGAACATCGACCGCCTGCTCTACGAGGCGAAACAGCATGTGCTGGCGCTCTCACGGGCGGGCTACCGTCCCCCCGAACCGACCCCCATCCTGGCAGTGGGCGAGAATGGGTTCAGCCGACTGATGATGGAAGTCCACTGGGCGCACCAAGCGGGTCAGATTACCGACCACGACCGCCTCATCGCCGAGAAGATTGCTACCGTGATGACCGGCGGCAACTTGCGCTCTGCGATGCCCCTCTCCGAAGAGGAGTTCCACGCTCTGGAGCGCCAGGTGTTCGTGGAGCTGTGCCAGAACCCCAAGACCGCCGAGCGCATCCGACATATGTTGGAGACGGGTAAACCGTTGCGCAATTAGCCCAACTGGAGGGGCAGGCTACGCACCTGCCCCTACCAATCCACACGCAGATAGTCGCTCCAGACGCGCTCGTACACGCGCTGTGTCTGGCGAGCAATGGTCTGCCAGTTAAACTCGGTTCGTACGGCTTCCAAAGCGTTCTGGACGCGCTCCTCTGCCGACTCGGGGTCGTCTAACACACGCAAGATTCCCCACGCCAAGCTGTCGGGGTTGCCCGCCCATGTGACGATGCCTGTCTGCTCGTGCCAGACGACCTCTTTCAGCCCGCCAGCGTCGGAGACGACCACCGGCACTCCCACCGCCATCGCCTCCAGCGCCACAATCCCGAACGGCTCATACAGGCTGGGATAGACCGCCACATCGACCACGCGGTAGAGTTTCATCAAGTCCTCGTCGGGAATGAAGCCCGTAAAGGTGACGCTATCTTCTATGTGGGCGAAGCGCACGAACTGCTCCAAGTGGGCGCGGTAGCCTCCACCAGCGATGACCAGTCGGGCATTGGGATAGCGCGCCTTGACCGCCAAGAACGCCTGCAACAGCACCTGCACTCCCTTCTCGCGCACCATCCGCCCCACGAAGAAGACCAACGGCGCGTCGGGGGGTGCGAACCGCCGTCGGAACTCGGCGCGCTCCGACTCAGGAAACTCAAATGCGAACTTCTCTGCCCGTATCCCGTTGGGCACGATGTCCATCTTGTCCACAGGCACGCCCAGCCCGTGGTGTACCTCGCCCAGCATGTAGTGCGTGCAGACAATCACGCGCCACGCCTCATAACTCAGCTCCCACTCGGTCTGGTGAATGGTGCGCGATAGGTCGGTGTAGATACCTCCGTGCCTGCCGAGTTCTGTGGCGTGGATGGTCGCCACGAGGGGAAGGTGATAGGCGTGCTTGAGCGCGCGTGCTGCGGGGCAGACGAGCCAGTCGTGGGCGTGGAGCAGGAGCGGCGTTGCCGATTTGGGTGAAGTGCCGTTCAGCCAGCTGTCGATGAGTGCCTGCGCTCGGCTCTGGAGCACGGCGTTGAGGGCGTAGACCCCTTGCAGGAAATCACTTCCCGGCTGGGGTGGCACTCCCACTCGATAGAGGTGGACACCTCCCTCTACCGCCTCTTCGGGCGCGCGGGGATGACTTGCCGTGACGACATGCACCTCCACGCCCTGTTCGGCTAACGCCTCCGACAGCTCCTGCACATGGCGAGCAATCCCACCCACAATGCGGGGCGGGTATTCCCAAGAGAGCATCAACACGCGCACGGGCTATCGGTTCGGCGGATTCGGCAGCTCTCCTACCACCAGCGTCGCCGTCGCCCAGTGCGCCACAGGGTTCGCCGCGCCGTCCGCCACAAAAGACGCTTGTGGAGCCGTCCCCGCATCAGCGCATTGATGTCCCCCAAAATCCTGAGGACGAGGAACAGTAGTCGCATAACTGAAGATACTGTCTTAAAAGACGAATGGTTCCACCAAAGCACGGGAAAGCGGTATAATCTGGGTATGGATGCAACGACGCAACCTACTACGGCGAGCGGAGCCTTTCTGGAGCGGACCCCCGCAGCGATTTTTTCACCCGAGCAGTTCACTCCCGACGACTGCAAAATGGGCGAGGCGACCGAACGGTTTGTGCGCGAGCAGGTGATGCCCTTCGTCAAACGCCTGGAGCACGGCGAGCCACGCCAGATGCGCGAGATTCTCATCGACTCGGCGATGTTGGGACTGCTGGGAATCGATGTGCCCACCGAATATGGCGGGCTGGGACTGCCCAAAACGACCTCTGCCCTCATCACTGAGAAAACGGCGCTTCAGCCCTCGTTCGCCGTCGCTCATGCGGTACACACCAGCGTGGGGAGCCTCCCCATCCTGCTGTTCGGCACTGAGGAGCAAGCTCAGCACTACCTTCCCAAGTTGACCTCTGGCGAGTTCATCGGGGCTTACGCGCTTACCGAGCCGGAGTCGGGGTCTGATGCCCTCGCTGCACGCACCCGCGCCGAGCGTCAGGGCGACCACTACTATCTCACGGGCAACAAAATCTGGATTACAAACGCAGGGTTCGCCGACCTGTTCGTGACCTTCGCTAAGGTGGACGGCGAACGCTTTACCGCCTTCTTGGTGGAACGTGCGCCCGGACTGATTGTGGAACGCGAGGAGCATAAGATGGGGCTACACGGTTCCTCCACCTGCCGTGTGGTGTATGACCGCGTGCCCGTGCCTGTGGAGCGTCGGCTGGGCGAGGAGGGTCAGGGCGCCTATGTCGCGCTCTATACGCTCAATATTGGGCGGTTCAAAATCGCCGCAGCGGCGAACGGCGTCGCCAAAGAGGTGTTCCATCTCGGATGGGAGTACGCCCACGAGCGCAAACAGTTCGGTAAAGCGATTATAGACTATGACCTTGTCTGGCGTAAGCTGGTGCGCAACTCGGTGCAGACCTTCGCGATAGAGAGTGCCCTCTACCGATTGGCGGGCGACCTCGACTCGGCTTTTAGTGAACCGCATCCGAACCGCCAAGAGGGCTGGCGTCGCGCGTCGGCACGCTACGCCGCCGAGTGCGCCCTCATCAAAGTCGCTTCTACCGAGAACCTTCAGCAGGTGGTCGATGATGCCCTCCAAATCCACGGGGGATACGGCTTTTCGGAAGAGTATCCGATTGCCCAGTTCTACCGCGATACGCGAGTCAACCGCATCTATGAGGGCACGAACGAAATCAATCGTCTAAATCTGGTGGAGCGCCTGCTGTATATGCGCCAGCAGGGAGCTTGGACGCCCCAACGGACGGGTGGTGCCCCTGCATGCGACACCGTGCCCGAGACTCTGCAGACTCTGCGCTATCTGACGGGAAGCACCTTAGCCCAGTTCGAGTCGGTTCCCGACCTGCCCCAGTCGCTGGTGGAGCCTCTGGCGGATGCCCTCATCGCGCTCTATCTGCTCGATTCGGCGTTCGTGCGTGCCCAGCAGACGGGGCTACCGCTCCACCATGCGCTCGTTGCCCACTATCACGAACAAGTGAAGCGTCAACTGCTCGGCTGGTGGACAGACCTAATGCGTGAACCCGCTCCCTCTGTCCCCCTACGACCGATGGGGGAACTCTACCAAGC
This sequence comes from Fimbriimonadales bacterium, assembly GCA_046718995.1. Classification (GTDB taxonomy): domain Bacteria; phylum Armatimonadota; class Fimbriimonadia; order Fimbriimonadales; family GBS-DC; genus CAKZQI01. Next base: position 3,439 of record JBDNDR010000094.1, on the reverse strand, counting down.
GGTCTGGGAGCAAATCCGAACCTGAAGATGCCGACCCTGAGTTTTGAACGGCGAGTAGGGTACAATAGGAAGTGGAGGCAGTTTTGAATGCGGTTGATTGAGCGATTAAAGAGCAAGATTCATATGGCGCGCGTGACCGACTCGCGCATAGACTATATCGGGAGCATCGCTATTGATGAGGAGCTCATGGACGCAGTCGGCTTCGAGCCGGGCGAACTCGTGCATGTGTGGGTTATGGATAATGGGGAACGTTTCCAAACCTATGTGATTCCTGCACCGCCGGGTTCGGGCGAGATCGCTATTTATGGCTCGGCGGCCCACAAAGCGCAGCGGGGACACCGAGTGATTATCGCGGCGTTCACTTTGACCGACGAGTGGGTTGAGCCGAAGATGGTGCTGGTCAACGAGCGCAACCAGATCGTCCAGCATCTGCCGTTCAAAGTGCAGGCGATGCCCGTCGAGCTCTCATAGGGTAAACTGTAGGCGATGGAGAGACCCGCAGGCTTCCGTGCCATCCTGTTCGATATCGATGGCACCCTCATCGACACGGTCGCTCTGATTGTGAGCGCATTAGACCACACCTATCGCAAGCATCTTGGCATTCAACTGCCCCCCCAAGAAATCCGACGGCTCATCGGTCTGCCACTCAAAGTGCAGATGCACTATCTGGACGACCGAGTAGACCGCCCGATTGACCACGAGCTTTTGGAGCATGACGAGATTGCCTACTATCAGGCGAACCGCCATCAAGAGCAGCCCATTCAACAGGCGTTGGAGTCGGTGCGTACCGCTTACGAGCGCGGATTCGCCATAGGACTGGTCACCTCTAAAAACCGAGCGGAGCTGGCATTTAGCTGGGAACGGCTGGGACTGGACAACTGGGTGGATGTGGTGGTGACCGCTGACGACACCGAGCGCCATAAGCCGAACCCCGAGCCGGTGCTGAAAGCGTTGGAATGGCTGGGCGTGCCCCCAGAGCAAGCCATCTACATCGGTGATACGGTGTTCGACCTCAGCTGCGGTCGCTCGGCAGGCACGCAGGTCGCCGCAGTCGGTTGGGGCGCCCACCTGCCCGAAGACCTCCGCTCGGCTCAGCCCGACTACTATTTTGAAACGCCCGCCGACCTGTTAGAATGGGTTCAACAGGTCCCTTTGATTAACGACCATGGCAAGGCGAAAGAAGACGATTTCCGAGACCGAAAACCTCCCTTCAGTATCACCCGAACCGATACCGGCTGAGACGCCCAAACGCACCCGACGCACCCGAAAAACAGGGCAAACGGTTCCTGCAGCTGAAGGAGAGCCGAAAGTAGAGACCGCACCGGGAGAGGCAACCGAGCCGAAACCGAGCCGCCGTCCTACGCGCCGCAAAGTTCAGGAGGCAGCGCCCGATGAGGCGACCCTCTCTGTCGCACCGCCTACCTCAACAGAAACAGAGGCACCGAGTGCCGTCGGAGAGGAGGTAAGCACACCCAAGCGCACGCGGCGACGCAAAAAGGCGGACACCGAGCCAACAGAGAGCGCACCAGCCCAAATCGCGGAGCCTGTCGTCAGTGCCGAAACTGCGCCACCGCAAACCGAGCCAACCGAAGCGGTCGCCCCTGCCGAGACGGAACCGAAGCCGAAACGCACCCGACGACGCAAGAAGGCTCAGCAGGAACCCACCGAAAGTGCAGAGGCGCCTTCTGTCTCCGCCGAACCTGCAGAAGCGGTAGAGCCAGAACCGACCTCCCCGCCCAAAAGTCGCCGAACCCGACGACGCAAAAAAGCCGAAGTAGAGACGGCTCCAGAGATGGGGGGCGAGGAAGCGGTATTACGCCCCGCTGAGGCAGAATCGATCGTAGCGGAGGTCGCACCGCCCCCAACTGAGACCGAAGCGGAGACACCCACCAAGCGCCGCACCCGACGACGCAAGAAGACCACCGCCGTCGTGGAGATGCCTGCCGAACCCGAAGTGCCGCCCCTTCCACCTGTGCGCCATCCGTTTGTTCGGGTGCAGTTTGAGGGGGGTGTGCCCCGAATCGTTGTCGGCGAGCGTGCCTATCGCCCCCAGATCTTTTTCGGCAACCCACACACACCCGAGGCGGCGAACCGCGTGCTCCAACAGGTTCAGATGGCGGTGGAAGCGGGCGTAGAACTCTTCTCGTTTCTTGTCACGCTCCCTGCCCGCGCGACAGGGGCAATCGAGGCGTTCGACCAGGTGCGCTATTGGGCTGCGATGGTGCGCGAACTGTGCCCCCACGCTCAAATCTTGTGGCGCATCGTGCCCGCACCCGTCGGCAGATGGCAGAAAGAGTATCCCGAAGCGGTGGTACGCTACGCCGACGGAACAATCGGCGGACCCTCGCTGTGCGCTGACCGCTGGTGGCAGGTGGTGCAGGAGCAGCTCAATGCCCTGGTGCAACTCACCGAGCAGGAGGACGAGGGCGCCAACACGCTGGGCTATCACATCGACTGGGGCGAGTGGTTCCAGCCTGCCTCCGGAGGCTACGATACCAGCGATGCGGCGCTATCCGCCTTCCGCGAGTGGCTCCGACGCCAATACAAAGGTGATACGGTCGTCCTGCGCGCCTGCTGGTTCAACGGTGAGGTCTCTTTCGCTTCAGCGACCATTCCCACCTACCAGCCGAGCAACTCGCATAAGCAGTTTTACCACCCACGCCGTGAGGGGCGCTATATCGACTATCATCGCTTCCTATCGGACATCACGGCGCGACGCATTGTGGGGCTGGCACAGGGAATCAAATCGGTCTCTCAGGGACGTGCGTTGGTCGGTGTCCCCTACGGCTATGTGCTGGAATGGCGCCACCCGCACGCAGGGCACTACGCTCTGAGCCAAGTCCTGCGCTCGGATGCCATAGACCTGCTCTCGGCACCGCTGACCTATAGCGACCGCCTGCCCGGTGGAACGGGGGCGTTCGCCTTGCCGGTCGACTCGGTACACCTGCACGGGAAGCTGTTTATCGCTGAGGAAGATTTTCGCACACCGTTCGGCAAGTCGCCTCGGCTCAGCGAGTCGGCAACAGGGCACCATCTGGGCACGACCCACGCCGAACAAGCCCAAGTGGAGGACGATTACAACCCCACGCTCCACACGGCGGAGTCGGTGATGCAGGTTCAGGCACGCTCCACTGCCCAAGCGCTCACCTTCGCGCACGGGCAGATGTGGATGGACTTGTGGGGCGAAGGTTGGCTGGCGAACCCGCTCGCTTGGGAGAACGCCCAGAATGTGCGTGCCTTGTGGGAGTGGCGCGAGCGCATCGACCAATCGCCACCCGATTTGGCGGTGGTGGTCGACCCCGAGAGCACGCGCTATGTACGGGTCGGCTCCTCACTGATTGAGCGGATGGTTGTGCAGGCGCGCGAAGCAATCCTGCGCAGTGGCGTTTCGGCGGGGTTCTATCTGTTGGAGGACATCACTCGGCGCGAGTTCCCCCCG
>JBDNDR010000093.1:0-7439 GCA_046718995.1 Fimbriimonadales bacterium | reverse complement strand
GTTGACACTCAGCACACGCTTTCAGATGGGCTTCCACCTGCGCACGCTCCAGTTCGGAAAGCCAGCCTTCAATCAGAGCGTGCAGTTGCGGTTCCAGTTCGGTACACTCCGCTGTCATCATCCTAACTCTTCCTCCATCCACTGTCTCAAACTCTCGCGGGCGCGATAGAGCCAAGTCTTAACCGTGCCTACTGGCACATTCAGTGTCTCCGCCACCTGCTGGAGCGGAAGTTCTTCGTAGTAGTAGAGCAGTATCGCCGTCCTCTGCTGGATGGGGAGCCTAAGAATCAGGCGTTGAAGCGTTCGGTGACGCTCCCGCTCATACAGTTGCTCCTCCAGCGTCAGGGTTGCGGGCATCGCTTTGAGGGCGCGCTCCATCCGTTGCTGTTCGGTGCGTCGGTTGCGTCGGGCGTTGAGACAGAGGCGCGCCGTCAGGCACAGAATCCAAGTGGCAAACGACTGGCTCGGATTGTACAACGCCAACCGCGTGTATGCCCGTAGGAACGCCTCCTGCATCAAGTCCGCCGCCCAATCCGCCTCGCCCAAGATGCGAAACGCCAACGAGAACACCCGGTCTCGGTAGCGTTCCACAATCTGGTCAAAGGCAGTCGTATCGCCTTGAAGACAAAGGCTCACGAGTTCCGCATCGCTCATCTATCGCACCTTCTGTACCGAGCGCACCTGCCAACGGTTGCTCGGTGTGCCCATCTCTAAGAAGATACCCACATCGATTAGGCTCAGCAGTTTGACCTTTGCGGGGTCAAACTTGCCGTCGCCTTTGCCTTTGGTGTCGTCGGTGATGGTAAACGAACTCCATAGGGCTTGCCAGTTTTCTACCTTCTCGTCGCCGCCGATTTCGCGGGTCGCCTGCCAGCGTTCACCGTCCTCTTCCTCCACCACCAGTGCTAATAAGGTTGAGTTACGCACCGAGAGGTTCACCTGTACACCGCGCGTGTTCTTCAAGCTGCCGATGGTCAAGGGTTTCAAGACGGCGAAGATACCGGGGATAGGGCTGTCGTACTCCACGCGCATCGCATTGCCTTCCTTCCGAATCTGCACACCCTGAGTGGCAATCCAACTGAGGTAATCCCGCTGGAAGTCGTCGACCATATCGGGGCGTTGCGTCCGAGCGGGCGCCTTGCTGAGGAACTCAAAATCGTCCAGCCAGAGCATCCGCGTGCCCTTCTGCTCACCGAACAGGATGGCGGTCTCGGGAATGGTAAACAGGATGGCGCCCACATCTACAAAACCGACAGCAACGGCGTCTTGCATATCCAACTTGCCGTTCTGCGAGGGGCTGTCCTCAGCGCGTTCGAAGTCGCTCAATGCTAAGTTCACTTGCTGCCACTGGTTACCCCCCACCCAGAAAGCCACCTGCCACCGTTCCTCGCTCTCTTCGGTGATAGCGAACGCCAACACGGTGGGGCGGCTGGTCTTGACCCAGAAGCGGAACCCCTCCGCCCAAGACTCAGGCTCAAGGCGGAAAAGAACATTGAGGATCCCGCTGCCCGCCGTGTAGGTGTATTGCAGAGCCTGCTTTCCACTCTTGACATCTGGCGTGTTGCTGGTAAGCTCTACCTTACCATCGGCGCCGGGTAGCACATACCAGCCGTGGTTGCCCTTCTCAAAATCGATCACTGAGCGTGGGTCTTGTTGACCGCCTGCCACCAGTATGGGGGTCATCAATCCCACCGCCACCATTAGCCCGAACCAAGTCTGTCGTCCCATTTTGCATCTCCATAGGGTCTACACATACTCCGAGGGTCAGGTTTCACCAAGCAAGTGGAAGGGGGTTGGCGTGGGGTAGAATCCTGCCCGTATGAGCGAGCGTAAAAGGGTGTTGACAGGCGACCGTCCGACAGGCAAACTCCATCTGGGGCACTATGTCGGCTCCCTCCAGAACCGAGTGAAACTGCAGGAAGAATACGACTGCTACCTCCTCATCGCCGACCTCCATATGCTGACCACGCGCCCCACCCACGAGGACATCGAGGAGATGCGCGAGAACATCCGTCAAATGGTGCTGGACTACCTCGCTGTGGGCATTGACCCGACAAAGTCCACCATCTACCTGCAGTCGGCGGTGCATGCGGTCTATGAGATGAACCTGATTTTTGAGATGCTGGTGACCCTGCCCCGTCTCACCCGTTTGCCGAGCATCAAAGATATGGCACGTGCGGCGAACATTGACGACGAATCGGTGCCGTTCGGACTGGTCGGCTACCCAGTGCTTCAGGCCGCGGATATCCTGATGCCTCGTGCCCACCTGGTGCCCGTAGGTAAGGACAACGAGGCGCATGTGGAAATCACCCGTGAAATCGCACGCCGATTCAATAACCTATACGGCGAAGTGTTCCCCATCCCCGATGTTCTGCTGAGCGATGTGCCCACGCTCGTCGGCACGGACGGCAAAGCGAAGATGAGCAAGAGTCTCAATAACGCTATCTTCCTTTCGGATGACCCGAAAACGGTGGAAAAGAAGGTGCGCGGAATGTACACCGACCCCAACCGTATCCGTGCGGACATTCCCGGCACGGTGGAGGGCAACCCCGTCTTCATCTACCACGATGTGTTCAATCCCAACACTGAGGAAGTGGAAGACCTCAAACAGCGTTATCGTCAAGGCAGTGTGGGCGATGTAGAGGTCAAGGAGAAGCTGGCGCGCGCCCTCAACGCCTTCTTAGACCCCATCCGCGAGCGGCGTGCCCACTACGAGAAAGAGCGGGGACTGGTGGAAGAGATAATCTACACAGGCACGCTCAAAGTACGCGAAATCGCTGACCAGACGCTCGATGATATGAAGCGGGCGATGGGATTGCGGGGTATCTGGCGCAATATAGAACGCAAAGCGCGCGAACGGATGGAACAACACACTGCAAAACACTAAAGCAGGAAATTATCAACCACTCCAGAAAATAGTGTGCCGAGGTGTTTGCTATGAGGTACGCTGGAGTGGTCACGACAGTAGCGTTCTTGTGGATAGTTGCCTACGCCCAAGAGAAGGTGCTGGATCCCGTCAAGGATGAGCGTCTCAACCGCACACTGAGCCTACGCTTGGCAGGGGTTCCTCTCTACCGCGCACTGCGTCAAATCACGCAAACGACCGAAGTGTCATTGCTTGCAGAAGACCGTGTCAGAGAGCATCGGGTCGTGGTCTACGCGCCTAATCAACCCCTGCACTTAGTGCTGGAACACATCGCTTCGGCTTTCGGCTACGAGTGGAAGCGACTGGACTACCCCGACCAGCCCCCTGTATACCGCTTGGTAGACCCTAAGCCCCCTACACCTTCTGACAAAGATGATTGGAAGTGGTTTATGGAGGAGCTGCTTCCTCGGATGTGTGAGGCTCTGAAAAAAACGCCCCAAGAACGGCAGAAAATGTACGCGGAAGTATTAGAGGAAATCGAAAGACTGAAGAACCAAGAGCGTGAGGAGTTTTTCAAGCCGGAGAACCTGAAGGCGCTGAAAGAGAAGATGACCCAGCGCAGAGCGCTACAGTATACCTTGTATGGCTCCCAGCATATTGCTCAAGCCCTATGCAGTCTAAGCGGGGCGGACTGGAAACGCCTACAGAATGGTGAACTGCTCCTCTTGTCGACGCGCAACGGCACCTTGCCATCGCACACCGTTCATGAGTGGGTAGATTATAAGAGAAGTTTTCTCCATTCGTGGACCGAGCAGGAAAAAAGTTGGCTTCGTGAAGACCCACACGATTTACCCTCTGGCGTAGACATTGGTAAAGCAATAGCCGATCTCGAAGTAAAGCTCCAACACAGTCTGAAGGCACTTGATACGGCGCAAGAGTTGCGCTTGTTTCTGTGGTATAACTCCGAAACGAGCATTCTACAGGCTTTGGATGCAGTTGTTGACCAGCAAGGTCGAAAACTTACCAGTGATGATCTAAATCTAACTCCTTTACTGTTCTCAGGTATGAAAGCGCTATTCGTTGAACCTATTGAGGACGAGGAGCTTGTCGCAATCTACCAAGAGAACCAAAGCTCTGAGGCGCCTTTACCTAAACACAGAGCATTCCATAAAAAGCTGGAACGCTTCCGTCCTCCCAGCTTAGATGAGGACTGGTTCGCCTGGAAAGCTGAGTTGCTCGTGCAGATGGCGGAGGCTTCGGACATCTGCCTGGTGGCAGAGTTCTACCCTTTCTTGCCTGATTTTGAAACAGAATCCGATATAACTGAGAGTCTTCTTAGTCGTCTGTTTGAGAAATCTCTCAGCTGGGACGACTTGTACAGATTCTTGCACGCCTGGGAGTATCGGGCGGTTATCTCTGAACAGGAATGGCTCGTGATTGCCTATTCCGATTCGGCTTGGGCACGCTCTCTGGATATTCCGCAAGCCAACATCGAGCGATGGTTCTATAAGCCTAATCGCCGTGGTATCTTATCCCTTGAGGACTGCGCAGAAATCAGAGGACTACCCTACAGCTCAGACTACATGAATCTTTGGTTTCCGCTTATGCTACAGTTGGAATCTCCCTTGTCCTGGGATGAGTACAGCCCCCTGCTCAGGGGCATTCCTTTGGAGATTGAGTCGCTCCATCGTGGCATACTATACGCCATTTATTCATTAGATCTTGATTATTTTGAAGGTGAAAGCTACGAAGGGGAAACCCACGAAGGGGAACACCCTGAAAACTCCCATCCTCTACGGCGGTGCCTCCCCAAAAGCGAGCAGGAAGCGGAGATTGATGCAGCCCTGGATCTATTCCGTCAACTCTCGTCCACTCAGCGTGCGTTCCTAAAGCGCGGCGGTGTAATCCCCTTCAAAGCCCTCACACCAGTCCAGCAGGTACAGTTTTTGAAGGCGATGAGTCGTTACGAGCTTGAAGACATCGCTGAGCTGTGGCTCCCCCCTCAAGAGTTGTCTGCGTTCTTGGACACGGCTTCCTTGCGCCTTGTTGCTGACACTTGCGAGCGTGATGGCGTTCAACTCACCCCCACAGAACGCCAACGCATCAAGACCCTCAAGGACTGGGCGATGCATAGGCAGACCGCCCAGACTCAGCCTGTAAAGGTACGCCATCGAGTTTGGCGTTTTGAGTTTAGGTGGGGCGATAAGACCCATACTGCCTCTATAGTGATGCCCTACCCCGTCCATAAGGAAACCAAGTAGGGGTTGCTCGGCACAACGAAAGCGCAACATAACGGAAGCAGGAAGATTGACTCGCTGTTCGAATCTGGAGGGCGATGGATAAAATCATCGTCAAAAGTCCGGCGGACGGGAGCATCGTGGGGGAGGTTGCGGTCACCCCGACCGAACAGGTCGCCCAGTTCGTAGAGCGTGCCCACCAAGCCTACTTGGAGTGGCGGGAGGTGCCTCTGCGGGAGCGTGCCCACCTGATGCGGCGTTTGCGCCAGCAGATGCTTGCTGAGCGTCAGGCAATAGCCGAGCTCATCGCGCGTGAGCAGGGCAAGCCTGTGATTGAGGCGATGATTGTGGAGCTGTTCCCCCCACTGGACACGATGACTTTCCTCTTGCGTGAAGGGATGCGCCTGCTCCAGCCCCGCCCCGTGCGCTCTAAGAATCCCTTTATGGCAGACCGCCGCTCCACCTACTACTTCCATCCCTACGGCGTGTGGGGCGTTATTGCCCCGTGGAACTACCCGTTCACGATTCCGATGGTTCAGGTGGCGAGCCTGCTCTTCACGGGGAATGCGGTCGTGCTGAAACCCTCGCCCCTGACCCCACTGATTGGCGCCTATCTGGTGGAGCTGGTTCACAGGGCGGGCTTTCCCAAAAACTTAGTGCAGGTGGTACAAGGAGGCGCACCTCAGGGCGAAGCCTTAGTGAGCCATCCCCTCGTGCGTGGGGTCATCTTCACAGGGAGCGTACCGATTGGTAAGCGGGTGGCGGAGCGCGCCGGCGCCAAAAAGATGATTCTGGAACTGGGCGGGAAAGACCCAGCGATTGTGCTGGCGGACGCCGACATCCCCCGCACGGCGCGCGGCATTGCCTGGACGGCTATGGTCAACGCAGGTCAGACCTGTGCCTCTGTAGAGCGCGTCTATGTGGAACAGCCTGTTTATAAATCGTTCCTGGAAGCCCTACAAGCTGAGATTGCCCAGATTCGGGTGGGGCATCCACTCCATAGCACGACCGATATGGGTCCGGTGATTGCCCCGTTCCAGCGCGAGCGTGTCGCCCACCATGTAGAGGACGCCTGCGCGAAGGGCGGGCGCGTGCTCAGTGGGGGGAAAGCTCTTACGGAGCTGGGCGAACTGTACTATGCGCCGACCCTGATTGCCGATGCCACCCCCGAAATGCTTGGGATGCAGGAGGAAACCTTTGGACCGCTGGTGATGGTTCAGCCCGTGAAGGATGTGGAAGAAGCCATCCAACGCGCCAACGATAGCGCCTTCGGGTTGACCGCCTCGATTTGGACGCAAGACCGCCAGCGTGCCCACGCGCTTGCCCCACGCCTGGAGTGTGGCTCGGTCAGCGTCAACTCACACATCGTAGCTTACGGCGATGCGTTTGGGGTGTGGGGCGGGTTCAAAGACTCAGGCATCGGGCGCACTCACGGCGAGTTCGGACTGTACGAACTGGTGCAGGTGCAATATGTGAGTGAGGTCTACACCAGCAAACCCGAGCTGTGGTGGTATCCCTACAGTGACCGATTGCACCAGATTACCGACTTGCTGATGGGACTGTTGGCGGAACCCCGCTGGCGTGCGCGAGGACAGTACGCCAAACGGCTCTTGCCCGAACTGCGCTATCTCACCCGCCAGTTCTCGCCGCTCAAGACGACCCCTGCGCTCTGGCGCTACTTGGACTAACGCGCCAGCTCCTGCAGCAGGTGGGCATACTTCTGGGCGACCACACGACGCTTGACCTTCAGCGTGGGGGTCAGCTCGCCGCTCTCAATGGTGAACGCCGTGTCGATTAGGCGGAAGCCCTTGATACGCTGGAAGTCCGCCAGCTCACGGTTCACCTGCTCAATCTCTTGACGGAACCGCTTTTGGACGACATCATTTTCCAATAGGGCTTTGGGGTTGGAGGCATCCAGCTCTTGTTCCCGTGCGAACGCCTTGACCCGCTCCATATCGGGCACAATCAGTGCGACGGGCGCGCTCATCCCATCACCGAACACCACCGCCTCCTGCACAAACTCGCTCTGCTTGAGCAGGTTCTCAATCGGTTGGGGCGCCACATTCTTGCCGTTTGCCAGCACGATGATGTCCTTCTTGCGGTCGGTGATATAGAGGTAGCCGTCCCGGTCAAAATGCCCAATATCGCCGGTATGGAACCAGCCGTCCGAGTCGATCGCTTGGGCGGTCGCCTCAGGCTTCTTGTAGTAGCCCTTCATAATGTTGGGACCCCGCGCCAAAATTTCGCCGTCCTCAGCGATACGGATTTCCACCCCCTCGATGGGTTTGCCGACCGAGCCGAATCGGGGTGCGTCGGGCGGGTTCACAGTCAGCACA
>JBDNDR010000092.1:0-7548 GCA_046718995.1 Fimbriimonadales bacterium | reverse complement strand
GCGACCTTGATGACGATTTCCAGTGGAATACGCTGGGGCGGATAGCAGGCGTTGTCGTCGCAGGCTTGATAGCGCAAAGTAGCAGGCACTTTGAGGTTGCCTTTCGGGGCGTTCTTCGCCAGCGTCAACTCAAACTGAACTGCCACACGACCCTCATAGATGCGCAGCGGCTTGTTGGGCGAGAAGTTGAACGCCTTCTCTTTTGCCTGGGGGTAGGTGATTTTGCCAACTGTATAGTGCTTGCCCGCCTCAATCTTCAGCTCGGTCGGAATCAAATAGTCTTCGGAGGCAGGGTTCGCATTCACATGGTAAGGCTTCGGAATATCAACAAAGACCTTGCCCTTCACGGTGGAGCCGGGGGCGTAAGCGTTGCGTTCCAGCACCAGCTCGGTCGGGAATTTCAGTTGGGGCATCTGCGCCATACCCACGCTCCAGCCTACCAACAATAACCCCATCCAGCCAAACAGTCGCATAGTTATAGGATACCCTGTCCAGCACAGGGTGTACCCACTAAGTCTCCAGTTGCTCAGAGGAAGCCATCTTGAGGAAGGCTTGCACTTTCGGGTGGTCGCAGTGGCGTATCGCCTCAGGAGTGCCCTCGGCAATAATCTCGCCCGCCTCCACCATCGCAATCTTGTGGGTTGTGCGCATCAGGCTGACCACATCGTGTGAGACGACCACCGCCGTCAGCCCCAGTTCCCGGTTCAGGCGAAGGATGAGCTGGTCAATCTGATAGGCGTTGACGGGGTCAAGTCCGCTGGTCGGCTCATCGAACAGCACGATATGGGGATCCATCGCCAACGCCCGCGCCAATCCGACACGCTTGCGCATCCCACCCGACAGTTGGGAGGGGTAGAGTTTTTGCGTGCCGTCCAGCCCCACCCACGCCAGCCGTTCACTCACGATGCGGTCGAGCTCTTTACGTGGCAGGCGGCGGTGGCGTTCCAGCCCGAAAGCGACATTTTCGTAGACTGTGAGGAAGTCAAACAGTGCCGAGTATTGGAACACGATGCCCAATCGGAGCCGCACCTTCATCTTCTCGTGTTCCGGCAGGGGCGCGATGTTGACCCCTTCCACCCAGACCTCGCCCGCCGTTGCCTGCACCAGCCCAGAGATGCACCGGAGCAGGGTCGTCTTCCCGCTGCCCGAGGCGCCCATAATGCCCACCACCTCACCTTGCTCCACACGCAGGCTAACTCCCTTGAGGATGGTCTTGCCATCCACTTGGTAGACCAAATCGCGTACCCAGATGGCGGGAGTGTCGTTCATCGTTTTGTGAACAAGGCGTCGGCGAGGAAATAGTTCGCCACAAAAATCAGCACCATCGACAGCACAACGGCGCGGGTGGTCGCATGCCCCACGCCCACAGCGCCGCCACGCGCTCCCAGTCCCTGCTGACAGCTGACCAAGATGACAATCAAAGCGAACACCAGCGTTTTGATGAGCCCGCCGATAAAATCAAACGGTTCGGTCAAGAGCTGGATAGAGCGCAGAAAGGTGTTTAGTGTAATGCCGAACGCGCCTGCCACCACCCAGCCCCCCAGCACCCCTGCGAAGTTGGCGACTGTGCCCAGAATGGGAAACATCACCAGCCCTGCCAGCAGGCGCGGAACCACCAAATACTGCACCGGACTGACCGCCAGCGCGCGGAGGGCATCGATCTGTTCCGTAATCTTCATCGTGCCCAGTTGCGCTGCGATAGCCGACCCACAGCGTGCCGTGACCATAATCCCCGTGAGGATGGGTGCCAGCTCGCGTGCCATCGCCAGTGCAATAGCTCCGCCCACGAAGCCGCCTCCGCCCACATCCACCAGGAGCGATGCGGAGTAGAGCGTGACGACGGCGCCGGTGAACGCGCTGGTGAGCGCCACAATCGGCACGGAGGTCGCCCCGATGAACGCCATCTGGTGAAGTGTCTCTTTCGGCTCTACGCGTCCGGTGGACAGCCCACGCAGGCTCGCTATCAGCAGTACCCAGAGCGCGCCAACAAACCCCAACACTTGGGTCAAGGCACCGGGACGCCCCGCAACCGACTCCTCTTGCCAGATTAGCTCCTCACGCACAGTATTAGGGTACCTGTCCACGAATGCGAGCGTGTCCGAGGGCGAGTATCACCGTTCGGCTTAGACCTCTGCAGGCTCGGGCTGGCTCGCAGGCACCATGCGTTTGCGGATTTCGTATCGGCGTTCCACCCACAGATAGAGGGTCGGGAGCACAATCAGGGTGAGCAAGGTGCTGGTGATAAGCCCGCCAATCACGACGGTCGCCAACGGTTTCTGCACCTCGGCGCCCATCCCGGTAGAGAGCGCCATCGGCACGAAACCGAAACCCGCCACCGAGGCAGTCATCAACACGGGGCGCATGCGTTCCCTAGCGCCATGCCACACAGCTTCCCAGCAGGTGTGATACTGCTGATTCAAGCGGTTAATGGCGCTGATCAGCACCAGCCCGTTCAGAACAGCAATCCCACCCAGTGCGATGAAACCCACACCCGCCGACATCGAGAAGGGCATTCCCCGCACCCATAGCGCAAGGATGCCACCGGTCATAGCGAACGGAATGGCGGTGAACACCATCAACGCATGGCGCACCGTGCCCAGTGCCAAGATGAGCAGGAGTAAAATCATCCCGAAGGTGGACGGCACCACAATCGCCAAGCGCGCCCGTCCCGACACCAGATGCTCATACGAACCGCCGAACGCCATCCAGTAGCCTGTCGGCAGGCGCAGTCGCTCCAGCTTTTGGCGAACCTCCTCGGCAATCGACCCAAGATCACGCCCACGAGCGTTCGCCAGCACTAAGACCCGCCGCTGACCGTTCTCGCGCGTGATACGCACGGGGCTTTCGACCATCCCAATCTCTGCCAGCAGGCGCAGGGGCACATGCCCGCCTCCCTCAGTCGGCACGAGGAGACGCCCCACCTGCTCAGGCGTTTGACGGAACGGTTCCTGAAGGCGCACGGCAACCTCTACGCGCTGAGTGCCGGTCGAAACCTGCGTCGCCACCGCCCCTGCCAGTGCCGACTCGATGGTTTGCATCACCGTCTCCACTGAAACGCCATAGCGCGCCAACTGCGTGCGATTCACAGCGATTTGCAGTTGGGGCAAGCCCTCCGTCGCCTCCAAGCCGACATCGGCTGTGCCGGGCACTTGACGCACTAAGCTCTCCACCTGACGCCCGATACGGTTCAGCTCCTCTAAGTCGGAACCGAAGATTTTGATGGCTAAGTCGGCGCGCACACCCTGCCCCTCAATCATCTCGTCCATACGCATCTTGATGGGCTGGGTGAAGGTAACGCTCAAGCCGGGCATCTGGCTCACCGCCTCTGAGACCTGCTCGACCAGTGCTTCTTTGGTGTGGGCGCGCTTCCATCGCTCTGGCGGATAGAGCTCAATCATAATATCCACCTGCGAAGTGAGCATCGGGTCGGTCGCCGCCTCAGGACGCCCGATACGCGTGAAGATATGCGCTATCTCGTTGGGGAACTCCGCGCGCAGTCTGCGTTCCAAGCGCCCCGACAGGTTCACCACCTCTTCCAGCGAAGTTTCGGGGGGATAGAATCCCGAGATAGCGATATTGCCCTCATTGAGCTCGGGCACAAACACACTGCCGAGTCGCCCAAAGAGTGAGAAGCATAGTGCCACAAACACGAGCGCCGCCAGCATAGTCGGCGCGGGGCGTGCCAAGTGCCAGCGGAGAGCGCGCTCGTACAGGCTGAGTAAAAACTCGAGCCCGTAGTTCCTGCGCTCAAGCTGGGGCTTGAGGAACTGAGCGCACAGGGCAGGGACAACCGTCAGCGAGAGCAGCATCGAACCAAGCAGGGCGAACACGACCGTCATACCCATCGGGCGAAACATCTTGCCCTCGACACCGCCCAACGCTAAGATGGGAGCATACGCCATAATGATGATGAACACGCCAAACAGCGACGGGCGTATCACCTCCACCGTGCTGTCGTGGATTAGGCGGTCTTTCTCGTCGGCGCTTAGCCCGTCGGAGAGGGTGTGCATCGCTTCCGAAAGACGCCGGATTGTGTTCTCCACGATAATCACGGCTCCATCTACCAGCAGTCCGAAGTCGATGGCGCCGAGGCTCATCAGGTTCGCAGACACGCCAAAGGCGCGCATCCCCAGCACCGCCACCATCATGGAGAGCGGGATAATACTGCTCACAATCAGCCCCGCACGCAGCTGGAGGAGGAACAGGAACAACAGCACAATCACCAACAGCCCGCCCTCGGTCAGGTTGCGCATCACAGTCCGGAGGGTACCGTTCACCAGTTTGGAACGGTCTAAGTGGGGAATGAGCTTCGAGCCGGGGGGGAGGCTCTTCTCGATTCGGGTCAGCTCATCTTTGACGCGTTCAATCACCACGCGCCCGTTCTCGCCGATGAGCAGGAGCGTGAGAATGTAGACCTGCTCGCCCTGAGCATTCTGGGTCATCCCCCCATAGCGCACGGCGGGAGCTTCCTCGATGGTTGCGACCTGTTCCAGTGTGAGGGGCGTGCCCGATTGCATTTTGAGGCTGACCTTGCGCAAATCGTCCAGGGATCGGAGCTGCCCCGCCCCTCGAACCAACGCTTGCTGACCTCCTTGCTGAAGGTAAGCCCCTCCGGCACTGAGGTTATTCTGTTTCAGCGCGTCCATGACATCGCGCAAGGTCAAGCCATACGATTCCAGTCGGCGTGGGTCAACCTGGACTTGGAACTGGCGTGTTGCCCCACCCCAGCGCGTGACCTCTGCCAAGCCCGGCACCGTGAGCAGTTGCGGGCGTATCACCCAATCGGCAAGTGTACTCCGCTCTATCAGGCTGAGCGAGGGGTTCCGAAACTCAATATGGGCAATCTCACCCAGTCCAGTACTCACCGGTCCCATCTCCACCGTGACCCCAGCAGGCATCTCGCTCTGGATAGCAGGCAATCGTTCACTGACCAGTTGGCGTGCAAAGTAGAGGTCGGTCGAATCGTCAAACACCACCGTGACCTGCGACAGCCCGAAGATGGAGCTGGAGCGCACCTCTTTCAGATAGGGCATGCCCGCCAACCCCATCTCAATCGGGAAGGTGACTTGGCGCTCCACCTCTTCGGGGCTGAGACCGGGCGCTATCGCATTAATCACCACTTGGCGCGAGGTGATGTCGGGCACGGCGTCAATCGGGAGCTGGGTCGCTTGGTAGAGTGCCACCCCAATCAACACGAATGCCAAAGCGAACACGACCACGCGCTGGCGAATCGCGAAACGAATCACCGTTTCTAACATCTCACTCCTCACCTCCCCCAACGAGGATTCCCTTGAGCAAGGCGGAGTTGCGCACGGCGACGCGCTCACCCTGCTTCAGACCCTGCTGAACGGGCACACGCCCCGACACAGGCTCTCCGACCACCACCTCGCGCACCGCATACCGGTTCGGCTGATCCGTAGCCACAAACACCACCCTCTGCTCGCCGATTCGGTGGACGGCTTCGGCTGGCACATGCACGACTGGATCCCCCACGGCGACTTCCAACTGCCCCTCGATGAACTGGTTCGGTTTGAGTAGCCCCTGCGGGTTGCTCACCGTGCAGAGAAGGCGCAGAGTCTGCTTGTTCGGGTCGGTCTCAGGCGTGATTTGTTGGACAACTGCCGTGAAGACACGGTCGGGCAGGATATTGGTCTTGAACTGAAGCGATAAGCCGGGCTTGACAAGCCCTGCATCATCGGGATAGACCTCAAACGCTGCCCACACGGCGTCGGCGTTCAACAGGCGCATCAGCGGCTTGTCAGGCGTGACGGTCTCGCCGACGGCGACATACAGATCGGTGATTCGCCCCGTGAAGGGCGCGCGCACCTCCAGCCGATGACCGCCGTCGGGTCGCCCGCCGAGCAGTGCCAGCTCATCTTTCGCCGATTCCAGTTCCAGCTCTGCCTCGCGGTAGAGGGCTTCCGCTTCAGCGACCTCCTTGGTGGTCAGGTATTGCCCTTTGAAGAGGGCGGTCGCGCGCTCCAAGTGTTGCTGGGCAAGTTCGTACTGGGTCTGGGCGCTACGGAGCCGTGCCTGAGCCGATTCGAGCTGGGCGCGTGCCGTCTCTAACTGTGCCTCTGCCGAGCGCACTTCCGTCTGGGCGGTGGCATGTTGGGTCTGAATCGCCTCATACTCTTGTTCCGCAATCAGTTGGGCTTGACGCAGGGTTTGAGCGCGCTCCAGTTGGCGTTGAACCTGTTGTAAGTGGGCTTGGGCGCGCTGAAGTGCCGATTCCTCGCGTCGGACGGACTGCTGTGCCATGCGCACCTCGCTCTCGGCGGTGTGTCGCTCACTTTGGGCTTGCGCGTGTCGCTGGCGTGCCTCCTCAAGCGCAGGGTTTGCATAGACGCCCAGCTCCGCCAAACGCCTGCGACGCTCCAACTCTTTGCGGGCGAACTCTAACTTGCGCTGCGCTTGCGCATAAGCGATTTCAGCACGGTGAATCTCCTCGCTGTCTAAAACGGCGACAATCTGTCCCTGGCACACCGTATCCCCCACCCGCGCACGCAGTTCCAACACCCTGCCTGTAACGCGCGAGTTTAGGTTCACCAACTGTTCGGCTATCGGTTCGATTCGACCGTACAGGTTCAGAGTGCGCTTCAATACACTGCGTGGAGCCACCTCTACACTCAGGCTCGCCATATCGGCGCTCCCCTCGCTCAACACAACGAACTCGGGCAGGCTCAGCTCGGTGGGCGCCTCAACGCCCGTCTCCGATTTGGATGAGCCACGCTCCAACCACCAGAAGAGCGAAGCTCCAATCAACACCACCACAAGAACGGGAACCGCCTTGATAAACGGTTTCGGTTTCGTCTTCAACGATTCGGCTTTCATCGTGTATCCTCCATAAGTTTGGATTGATAGTGAAACGCCAGTGCGCCCGACTCGGTCAGATAGCGCACTTGGGCAAGTGCATAGTCGCGCTCCGCTCGGAGCAGTTCTTCTCGGATGGCGCGCATCGTGCGTTGCGCCTCTAACACCTGTAGAATCGTGAGTTGCCCGCTCTCCAGTCCCACCTGCGCCGATTGAGCTAACTGCTCCGCACGGGGGAGAATGGTCTGGCGGTAGGTATCGCGGGTCTGTTGAGCGGTCATCAAGAGTCGGTGGGTATTTTCGAGTTGGGTCTGCAAAGTGGAGAGGACTGCGGTTTGCTGCGCTTGCTTGGCAGAGAGGCGGTTTTGCTCGGCGCGTATCAGCGAGCGACGCGCCCCATAATCTAAGAACGGCACGCTCACTAACAGCCCCCATCCCGCTCGTGTGCGCGTGCCAGACCACCGCTCCACACGCAGTTGAATCCCAAGGTCGGGCAGGGCTTCTGTCTGCAGATAGCGCAGGCGCATCCCTTGTAAGGCGACCTGTGCCTGAGCATCTTGGGCGAGGGGATGGACGCTCAGCTCGGGCACGCTCAGCTGGGGGATTGCCAGTGCCTCTGTAGTAAAGAGATACTCCGTGTCGGTCGGCAAGCCAATCAGTCGGCTGAGGGTTGCAGAGGCGTTGCGTGCTTCGGCTTGCGTGAGCGTATAGCGTTGGCGCACACGCTCCATTTCA
>JBDNDR010000091.1:0-7560 GCA_046718995.1 Fimbriimonadales bacterium | reverse complement strand
TTCACACAGTTCCTCAGATGATGAAGACTGGTTGAGGGTTAAGAACATTATCGCCAGTGCCGATAATCACACTCAAGGCATATTGGAGGTCAACGATGAAACTAACGCTTACAGGTGTACAGCGGATATTGATTGGTGGTATCGCGGCGTTTGTGGTGTTCGCTGGAGTCAACTGGTTCGTCTTGCAAAAGGTCAAAGTCGGTGGACCTGTGTACGCTCAGATTGAGGAACACTACCTGCTAAAAAAGGACACAACTGCGCCAATCCTCTATCTCGGCGACGCGAAGCAACTTGGATTGCTGGTCACTTTGGAGGCAGCGGAAGGTAGACCCGAGAAATTAGACGAATTAGAACGCGACCTGAAAGAAATGCGCAAGAAGTTTCAGCAAGCTTATGAGGATTGGAAAAGCAAACTACCTCCTGGCGAACTGCGCGATAAGTACTTAGAGCAGGTCTATCAAACGGGGATTGCATGGCTGGATGTGGTAATCAACAAGAAAATCCCCATCGCTCGCCAAAAGGATGTCAAAGCGATGCGTCAGGTACACCAACAGGAGGGGGGACCCAAGTTCGACCTCCACAAAGAAAGTGTGCATGCGATGGAAGAGAAGCTGAATGCTCTCATCGAGGAGGACGAACGGTACTCTTCAACCACAGTCGCTCGCTCCCTGTTCCTGATTGGCGGGCTGATGTTGGTTGTGTTGGGTGTGCTCGGCGTGATGTGGTGGGCGGTTCGATGGGTCATAGCAGGTACCAAACTCATGCAAGACGGTATCCAGCAGTTGGCAACAGGCAACCTCGGCGTCTCCGTCTCTGCTGACCCGCGTAGCCCACTCTACACCATGATGCACGCCTTCAACGAGGCGGTGCAGTCCTTGGCACGCTCGTTCCAGCAGTTCCACGCAACCGCCCAAGACATCAATCAGGGAGTCACCCAAACGGCAGACGGTTTGAACTCGATCAGTATCCGTGCCCAAGCGGTTGCTCAATCAGTCCAGGAAGTGGGACGGAGCGTCGACCAGCTGGCTCAAGAGGTTCACCGTACCACCCAGACCGTCGATGACCTACGGAGTTCGGCTTATCAGATGGAGCAAGGCGCTGCCCAAGTCGCCGAAGCCACCCAATCGGGTGTGAATCAGCTCCAGCAGGTGGCGCAAGCCTCACGCGAAGTGGCGATGGGTGCCGAGAACACCGCCCAAGCCGCTCAGAAGGGCGTCCAGCAGATGCAAAACACGCTCCACGCCGTGCAACAGATGGAGCACCAGACAACACAAGTGCTCCAACTCACCGAGCAGGTTGTCAACCAAGCGCAAGAGGGACGCCGAGCGCTCCACGAAACCAACCAAGCCATCCAAAGTATTGAGACCCAATCGGAGCATCTGGCGAACGAACTGGGGCAACTGGCACAGATGACCGGGCAGGTGACGAGCATCCTCCAGACGATTGAGGAAATCGCTCGCCAGACGAACCTACTGGCACTCAACGCAGCGATCGAAGCCGCCCGAGCGGGCGAAGCAGGTCGCGGGTTCGCCGTCGTCGCCGAGGAAGTGCGCCGATTAGCCGAACGCAGTGCCGACGCCACCCGGGAAATCCGCGGTATCATCGCCCAAATCTTGGAACGCACCGAACTGACCACCCAAGCGATGCAAGCCAGCCAAAACGAGGTGCGACAGGGCGTGCAACTGGCGACCATCACGGGCACCAGCATCGAGCAAATCCTGAACGCCATCAGCAGGTCAATCAGCAGGTTCAACGCACTGCGCAGGAACTGGGAACTATCCAGCGGTCGGCACACGACGCAATGCACGAGATCGAGCAAATCGCTGCGATTGCCGAACAGTCTAGTGCCGCCGCCCAAGAGATGCTGGCAGGCACGGAAACCGCCTCGGCGAACCTGACCCAAGTGGCACAGTTTGCCCAACAGTCGCGTCAAACGGCGCAAAGCCTCACTCGGGGCGTCGGTGCCATCCAGCAGGTGATAGAGCAGACTGCGGCGATTAGCCAGCAGGTAAACGCCAGCGTGCAAGAGGTGGGACGCTCTATCAGCGAGCAGACGCTCACGATTCACCAACTGGCGCAGCAGGGTGAAGGCATGAGCCAGTCGGTGCGCACGATGCAGTTCGCGCTGGGCAAGTTCCGCTGGAGTACTCAAGTGGACACACGGTTCCAAATCCCTCAGCAAATCCACGCGCACAAAGATTGGCTCCGTCGGCTGGAACACACCGTGCGCGAAGGTACCGGTATGAGCCGACACGAGATGAGCTCCCATCAGGGTTCAGTGCTGGGGCAGTGGCTCACCACAACCGCCCGCAACCTGATAGACGAGCCAACATGGACACGCCTGTCCCAGCTGAACGAGCAGATCCACTTGGTGGGGCTACAGATTGCGAACGCTCTGGAACGCAACGACCGAGCGGAGGCAGAGCGCCTACTCAATACCCTCTACCCCATCAGCCAGCAGGTTGTGAGTGCGTTGGAGGCGGTACAGGGTACGAACAGCTCTGACCAGACATCCCAGCTCAAAGTCGCCTAACCCAGTCGGTGGCAGGGGCAGATCCAAAGCCCCTGCCCCCTCATCGACTCGCTTACGCCCCGAACTTCTCTTGAACGCCCATCAGTTGGGTCAGAATCGGTACCAAGTCCCCCCCGCGCAAGCGTCCCATCCCGCCCCGAGCACAGGCGTACTCGTGGTACTTCAGCACCTCGTCCCCACGCAGGTCGGGACCGTACAGCAACACAGGTACAGGGTCGCCCGAATGGTCGCGCACGGAGCATGGGGTCGAGTGGTCGGCGGTCACCATTAGGTAGAACGGCTCGGTATAGCGTTCCAGCAGGCGTGCTACCAGCGCATCCAGCCGTTCAATCATCTGCGCTTTGAGACGGGCGTTGCCATCGTGCCCACACAGGTCAGGCGCTTTCACATTGCAAAGCACAAAGTCGTAGCGCTGGAGCGCCTCAGCTAAGGTGTCGGCGATACTGAGCATATCGGTGTCGGTGCCCCCCGTAGCGCCGGGAGCCTCCATCGTATCCATCCCCACAAAGCGCGCGATGCCCCGTATCAGTCCCGTCTCCACCACAGCGACGGCGCTCATCCCATGGCGCTGGGGGAACGGCTCCAACACGGGGGCAATCCCCGCCCCACGCGGCAAGATGATGTTGGCGGGAGGCAGTCCCTGTGCCTGACGCTCGCGGTTGATGGGATGGTCTTTGAGCCGCTCATAGCTGAGCTGAACGAACGCATTCACAATACGCGCAGTGCGCACCGCGTTCGAGTCGCTGGGGTCTAAGGCGTGGCTTTCGTGGATGCGCTCCCCCTCAGCATGCGGGTCTACATCGGAGATGTGGGGACTGAGGTGCTCGCCCCTGAGTACCAACGCCCCCCGATGGGCAACCGACTCTTTGAAAAAGCACTGCACACCCTCTATCTCTATCCCGTTGACCGCCTCGGCGAGGGCGTGTGTCCCCTCCGTGATGCGCCCCGCGCGTCGGTCTACCACACGCAGGTTCTCATCGACCGTGCTGAAGTTGCACCGCAGGGCAATATCGCCCCCACGCACCTCCATCCCAATTCCCAACGCCTCAAACGGACCGCGCCCTTGATAGACCTTGTAGGGGTCGTAGCCTAAAATCGCCAAATGGGCGGTGTCGGAACCTGCACGGATGCCCGGCGCAATCGGGTCCATCAGCCCACACTCACCCTCCCGCGCCAGACGGTCTAAAGTGGGCGTGGGGGCATATTCTAAGGGGGTCTTATTGTCCAACTCGGGCACAGGACGGTCGCCCATGCCATCGGCTATCAACAGCAGAGCTTTGTAGCGCGCCTTGCTCATGGCTCCAGTATACCTTGCGGGCGGTTTGGGCTAAAATAATTAGGCGATGGCAACCTTTCGGTATGTGGCGCAGACACAGGACGGGCGTGAGATTCGGGGCACCCTTGAGGCGAAATCCCGCTTAGAGGCGAACGACATCCTGCGCCGAGAGGGCTACTGGCTGCTGGAACTCTACGCTGAACCCGAAGCACGCACTCCCCTGACCCAAGCGAATCAGAATGTGGTGCGCCCCCTGTTCGGTGGTGTGCCTCTCAAAGCCCAAGCGGTCTTCTTCCGCCAACTCGCCACCATGATTGGCGCAGGGGTACCCATCTTTCAAGCGATGGATACCCTCGCCGAACAGCGTGTCCACCCGCGCCTGAGGCGTACCCTCCGAGCCATCACCCAGAGCTTGCTGGCAGGCGAACGACTCAGCGACGCCTTTGACCGATACCCCCATATCTTCTCGCCGATTGTGCGCGCGATGATTCGGGTGGGCGAGACGGGCGGCGCACTGGAACAGGTACTCCGCCGCGTGGCACAGTATATGGAAGATGAACTGGAGCTGCGCCGACTGCTGAGCCGCGTCACTTTCTATCCCAAGTTGGTGCTCTTCTTTGCGATTCTGATTCCGGGGCTGGTGCCCGCGCTCATCACGATGGTGGGTGCGCAAGGTGGTCAGCCTGTGGGGGTGGTACTGGCTAATATCGCAATGACCTACGCGCGCATTCTGGGCGTTGTGCTTGCGCTGTGGGTCGGCTTCAAGCTGGCGATGCAGAGCCGTACCCTGCGCTATGCGTGGGGCGTGTTTCTCGTCTCCATACCGTGGGTGGGCTTCACCTATCGTCAGTTGGCGTTGGCGCGGTTCGCACGGGCACTCAGCACCCTCTACGAGGCAGGGCTACCCCTCTCGCAAGCCATCCGCTACGCCGCCGACGCCTGCGGCAACGACTACCTTACCCAACGCCTCAAACCCACCGCAGACTATCTGGAAGCGGGACAGGGGATTGCTCAGAGCCTCGCACGCGCCCAAGTCCTGCCCGCGATGGTGCTGGATATGGTCGCCACGGGCGAGAACACCGGCGCCATCGGACAGATGATGGACAAGGTCTCCGAATACTACGAAGAAGAGGGCAAACTCCGCTCGCACCAAGCGGGCTATGTGCTGGGCGTGCTGGTGTTTCTGGGCGTTGCCATCTATGTCGCTATGATTGTGCTCCAGTTCTACGCGGGCTACTTCAGCGGTATCATGCGTGGGGTGGGCGAACCTTGAAGCAGAACCATTACGAAGTACTGGGCGTGCCAGTCAGCGCAACCGCCGACCAAATCCGCAAGCGGTACCGCGAACTGGTGCGACGCTACCACCCCGATGTGAACCCCTCACCCGAAGCCAAAGAGCGGTTCCTGCAAATCCAAGAGGCGTATCAGGTCCTGTCGGACCCCGAGCGCCGTCGCCACTACGATGCGCTCCTGCGGCTCGGGGCGCGTCCCAGCCCGCCCAGCTCAACAAGCCGTCCCGCCAACAACCCCACGCGCCCGACGCCACCCACCGCACCAGATGGCTTGCGCCCTGAAACCCGCGAAGCCATCCTGCAAGCCGAGCGCGCCTTCATTCAGGGACGCCTGCTCGACGCACTCCACTGGGCACGCCAAGCACGCCGATACCAACCCCGCCACCCCAAAAGCCACGAAATCTTGGGCGACATCTACACGCGTCAGGGACTCTACGACGACGCCCTGAACGCCTACACCTACGCCCTCCAGTTAGACCCGAACAACCCGCACCTCCAGCGCAAGTTTGACCGTCTGGTAGCGTACACCCAGCGTCAGCGTGCCACCGCGCCTGCCCCCACCAGTCGCCACCTGCCAGTCATCCCGCTCCCTGCCGAGTGGAAGCAGTTTGCCGGGCAGTCGGTGGGCTGGGGGATGGTGCTGTTCCTGATGATGATGGCGTGGGCGGTGCCGGGCGAGCCGCTCCGTGCGCTGGCGACCTTCGGCTGGAGTGCGAACCTGATGCTCTATCTCGCGCTGGCGGGGTTGCTGGTGGGGTTCCTGATGAAGCTGAGCCAGTGGCTCCTCCCGCTCGCCGATGCGTTCCCGTGGGGGCGTTCGGGGCATGCGCTATCGGCAGGCGCCGTGATGGTCGGGTTGAGCCTGGTCAGTTTCCCGCTCTCGGCACTGCTGTATCTGCTATTGACGCTGGTGCAGGGTGGGCTGAATGCGTCGGTCTCGCGCGTCTTCAGCGTGGTCGGCGTGATGACGATGCTGTTCGCCCTGCTCTACCCCTACGATTGGCTCTACACGCTCCTGTTCGGGGGCAACTTGGTCTTCTTGGGGCTGTTGGGCGGTTGGAAACTGGCAGACCTGATGCGGTAGGGTTTTGTCCGGGGCAGACCGAGCATGCCTGCCCCGAACCGCTAAGAGGTTGTCTCTTCCTCCCAGATGAAGCGTGGCTCGGGAGCGTTCCCCCAGTTCATCTGAACCAGCGGTCGGATGATTTGATCGTGCATCACGCGCTCGGCGAGGTCTGCCCGAATCGCCCGCAGTTGCGTTCGGAGCACCTCCAGATGCACTTTGCCTAACGCCAGGCTCCCTACGCGCTGTCCCTCGTCGGTGGTCAGCGTCTCGCCCAGAATCGCTTTGGCAATCTCGGCGTTGTGGTAGGTGATGGCGCTGGCGAAGCTCTCGGCGCCTGCCTGCTTATAGTCCAGTGCGCTCACCTTGACCTCCTCAGGCACAATCATCGCCGTCTCTTGTTGGATGCGGTCTAAGGCGCGTAGGAGTTCCTCTTGTTGGGTAGGCGGTAGCCCGCGTTTGTAAGTGCCGATGAGGGTAGGTGAGGCGTACTTCGCTAAGTATAAATCCCACATCTGCAAGATGCGCTCCTTGCTCCGCCAGTGTTTGTAGGCAGGGCGCAAATCCGACTCGCCGACGGGCGATTCGTAGCGCGGGCTATTGGCGTACAGCACGAACTTCTCACGGGGCAGTGCCAGCCGTTCCCCTGTGGGGGCAATCAGCACCAGCGAACGGATGTTGCGGTAGGCGTCCACCTCAAAGGCGAACAGTGCCGGATTCTTCGCTTTGAACCCGACCAGTCGCCACCCAAGCGAAGAGTCGTAGGTGTACAGCTTCTCCAGCACGGCGTAGCCTTTGGCGAGCGCATCCAACACGCGCCAAAGCAGGCTAAACACACCCCCTGCCATCTGGCGGAGGTTCGCTTCTACGAGAGCGTGAATGCGTCGGGCTTCGGGGCTATCGTCCGCTGGCTCAAGGCGCCATGGTACGCTCAAGATGCCCCACCGCTTCAGGTTGATACACGCCCGCACATGGGCATCGGTCATCATCTGGTCATAGAGGTCGTAGCCGTGCTTGGCGAGCAGGTCATCCTCAAACTCCGCTGCAGTGCGTGCCCCCAGAGTCTCGATGTCTACAGGGGCGTGTTCTTCATCCCATCGTTTGCGTGTGCGTTGGAACCATCGCATGGCAACCATCTCCCTTTCCAACAAGGACACTGCCCTCAAGTAAAGTCCACACTTGAGGTACACTACGCCACGATGCGAACCCAAGAAAACTCGGTCTACCAACTGCGCATTGGCGACCCCCAACGCCAGTATCTCGTCACAGTGGCTCCCGGACAGGTCGTGGACACTCGTCGTCGGCGTGCCGTGACGATGGCACAGATGGCGCAGGCGTTAGAATCGGCGACCTACATCCTCATCGGGGAGCAACACGATAGGGGAGGCGATCAATG
>JBDNDR010000090.1:0-7571 GCA_046718995.1 Fimbriimonadales bacterium | reverse complement strand
CCTGATTGAGCGGGTCGGTACCGACGGCGACCTGAAGCGATTCCAACAGATGTTCGCCGAGCTGGACGGTAAGGTGGACGCACTCGGGATTGGTGGGGCAGACCTCTATGTATGGGTAGACAACCGACGCTATACTTTTCGCTCTATCCAGAAACTGGTCTCCGTCGCTAAACAGACACCTGTTGTGGACGGCAGTGGGCTGAAAAACACTTTAGAGCGGGAGGTCGTGCGCTGGCTCCACCAGCACAGAGTGGTGGATTTCGCCTCCAGCACGGTGCTGATGGTCTCTGCCGTAGACCGTTTCGGGATGGCACAGGAGGTCGCCCGCCTCGCCAAACAGGTCATCTATGGCGACTTAGTGTTCGCTGTGGGTCTGCCTTTCCCCATCTACTCATATCAGACGGTGCGTATCTTGGGGCGCCTGCTCCTGCCGATTATCACGCGCCTGCCATTCCAGTGGTTCTATCCGACTGGGGAAAAGCAGGAGAAGCGTACCCCCCGTGCTGAAGCCTTGTTCCACAAAGCGGATGTGATTGCGGGCGATTGGCATTTCATCCGCAAGTATATGCCCGACAAACTGCCCGGTAAGACCGTCATCACCAACACGGTGCGCAAAGCCGACCTGGAGTTCTTGCGTGCTGCGGAGGTGGCGCGCGTGGTGACCTCGACGCCTGTGATAGAGGGCGAAACCTTCGCAACGAATGTGATGGAAGGCGTTGTGGTCGCGCTCACGGGGCGCTCGCCCAGCACGCTCACCCCCGAAGACTATCTCTCGGTCCTGCGCGACTTAGGCTGGGCACCCGCCGTGATAGACCTTCAACCCGCTTCCAGCCCAATTTCGTCCTAAATTCACCCGAATCGCCCCCGATTTTAGCAGGAATCCCTTCAGCATAGGGTAAACAGTTAGCACAGCAGGTCAGTCAGAGGGCTGACCATCCAACAAACCCAAAACAAGGAGGGAGGCTATGCAATTCTACAGCGTGAAAGAGCGCAAGATGGTCGATGTGCCTGATGCCCAGGTCAAGACCGAAAAATATGAGCGAACGACCAAATCTGGCTCCAAGCAGGTGCGCTACGCGCTCAAGGCGGAGTACAACGGTCAGAAGCTCACCAAGTTCGTCGATGAGGCGACCTACAAGCAGTTCGGTGGGAAATAAGCCGGCTCCCTCATCGCGCAGGAATACCCCCCTCCCTTAGTCGGGTGAGGGGGTTTTCATATTGAACCCCCGCGTTTCTTTCGACATCCGTTTGCCCACGCATGTCCCCTGCAAAAAATGCGGAGCTGTGCCGATAATCAACCCCAGCCATCCAACAGGGGTAAGGGCACAGGAGGTGGACACGCTGTGAGCGAAATTCTCTCGCAAGCCGAAATCGAGGCGCTGTTAGCCTCGCTGAGTACGGACGAAGGCTCCTCAGGCGGAGCCGACTTTGGTTCGCCCGCCGCAACACCGGTTGGGAGCCGTGCGAGCCAGAAGCGGATGATTGCCTACGAGGTGTACGACTTCCGTCGCCCCGATAAGTTCTCACGCGACCAGCTGCGCACGCTCCAGATGGTGTTTGAGACCTTCGCTCGCCTCTGCGCCACGAACTTCGCCACCTATCTGCGCGTGCCCGTTCATATTGAACTCATCTCTTTAGAGCAGATTCCCTACGAAGACTACATGCGCTCGCTCAAGGAGTCGTGCTTCGTCATCTTCAGTTCCCCACCGCTAACGGGCGAGTCGGTGCTGGAGATGGAGTACTCGCTGGTCTTTACCCTCTTAGACCGCTTGTTGGGTGGCATCGGGCGCCCTGTGGAGCGCAACAATTTCACCGATATTGAGCGTCCGCTCGTGATTGCGCTGGCGGAGCGTGCCCTGATGGCGTTCCGCAGTGCGTGGGAGAGCATACTGCAGTTAGACCCGCAAGTGGAGAGTTTGGAGACCAGCGCGCAGTTCGTCCAGGTCGCCCCACCCAGCGACATCGTGATTACCGCCTTGATGGAGGCACGGGTGGGCGACCGGCGCGATGCGATGAGCCTCTGCGTGCCCCACATGGTCATCAAGCCCATCACGCCACGCCTCAGCTCCCAAAACTGGGTCTCCTCCTCCGGCAAGCGCACGACACCTTATATTCGCCAAGCGCTGACCCAACACCTCAAGCAGACCCGCATGACCTGCCACGCACGGCTGGGACGCACTAAAATCACTCTCAAACAACTGCTGGAACTCAAAGAGGGCGATACCCTCGTCCTCAGTACTCCAGCCAACGGCAAAATCGATGTGCTGGTTGAAGACAAACTCAAATATCGCGGGAAACCCGCCGTCCGCAACCGACGCTATGTGGTTAGCATCACCGACATCGTTATGGAGGAATAAGCAGTGAGCACGGTGACACCCGAACTACTTACGCAGTTTGTAATCAAGCAGGGAACCGTCTGGCAGACGGTGGCGATGCAGTTGTCCGAACAGAACAATGTGCTGGTGGAAATCCCGACCCCGACCAGCCAGGCGGTACCCATCACCGACCTGACCCTGCTCACCGCCGACCCGGTGCTTCACGCCCAAATCGGGTTCAACGAGGTGTCCGACGAGCCGAGCCTGATTATCGTGGGCGACCAGATGAGCGAGCGCGCCGACACCGAGAAAGCCCTGATTGAAGCGCTCACCGGTACACCGGGCGAAACGATTGACGAGACCATCCTCCAGCTTTTCAAAGAGTTCGCAGGACACTTAGCCCAAGGGCTGGCAATCGCTTTTGGCAACCTGCGCAGTACCAGCTTCAGCCCAGCCGAACCGGAATCGCGCCACGAACCGGTCACCTTCCCACCCAACTTCCTGATTGTGGATGAGGTGATTGCCACTCGGTTCACCATCCAAATCCCCGACCGTACCCCGTTCACCCTCACATGGCTCCTGACTGAAGGGTTAGCGCGGGGGCTGTTGGGACTACAACCGGTTCAAGATGACCCGCTCGCCTCGCTCCTCAGCGAGCCAGAGGCACCGGCATCTGCCCCAACACCAACGCCGATGGCGTACAACCCGTTCGCTGAGGCGGACGAACCCAGCGAGCGCAACTTAGACCTGCTGCTGGACATTCCGCTGGAGGTCTCGGTGGAGCTGGGACGGGTGAACCTATCGGTGCGCGATCTGTTGGAAATCGGCACTGGCTCTATCATAGAGCTGCACAAGACCGCCGGCGAGCCTGTGGAGGTGCTGGTCAACGGGAAACTCGTCGCACGGGGCGAGGTGGTGGTCGTGGAAGACAACTTCGCCGTGCGCATCACCGAAATCCTCTCTCCAGCAGAGCGCGTGCAGAAGTTAGGAGCCTAAGATGAGAACGCTGGCACTGATTGGACTGTTGGTTCTACTGGGTAGTGCGCTCTGGGCAGAGGAGCCGAAGACGGAGCTGGAACCCGGCGCGTTCGGCACTCGCACCGGCTCACCGGTTGCCGTGGCACCCACCTCCAGCGCAGATGGTTCACTCAACTGGCTCCAAGCGACGCTGGCGCTGGTGGTGGTCGCGATAGGACTACGCTACGGTCTCCCCAAGCTGCTCGGTTGGGCGAGTAAAACGGGGGGCGGCTCGCCACTGGACGGACAGGTCAAAGTTATCGAGACCCGCGCCGTGCCCGGTGGAAGCTTGATGCTCGTCAAGGCACGCGACAAACTGTTGCTGGTCGGTAGTACGCCCCAAGGGATGCAACTGCTCGCCGACCTGACCGATACGCTCCCAGAACCCGCGACCACCGACACCGCGTTCGAGCAGACTCTGCGCCATGCGCAACCCTACACCCCACCCACCGACTACCAGCGCGAGACCGAACAGCAAGTCCACACCCGCCTCCAACAAACCCGCCAAAAGCTGGAGGCGCTGATTGGGAGAAGCGTATGAACCGATGGCTTGGGGTTTTAGTGCTGACGCTCCTTCCGCTGGCACTGATGGCGCAAGACACCGTGCCTGTGCCTCGTGTGAGTATCGAGGTCGGCAACGCACGCAACCCCCAAGAGGTCTCCACCTCGCTCCAGATTCTGGCGCTGCTCACCCTGCTGTCGGTGGCGCCCTCGATCTTGCTGATGATGACGGCGTTCACCCGCATCGTGATTGTCTTGTCGTTTCTCAAGAGTGCGCTGGGCACACCGAACATCCCACCCAATCCCGTGCTGATTGGGCTAAGCCTCTTCCTGACCTTCTATGTGATGGCGCCCACACTGGACGAGATTAACCGCACCGCGCTGGAGCCGTATATGCGTCAGCAGATTAGCTTTCAACAGGCGGTAGAGCGCGCCCAGAAGCCCGTGCGCGCCTTCATGATACGCCAGACCTACACGGAAGACCTGAACCTCTTCATTCGTCTCAGCAAACAGCCTGCCCCCCGCAGTGCCGATGAGCTTCCGCTCACGACGCTCATTCCCGCCTTTATCCTGAGTGAGTTGAAGACCGCCTTCCTGATTGGGTTTTACATCTTCATTCCGTTTCTGATTATTGACCTGATTGTGGCGAGTATTCTGCTCTCTATGGGAATGATGATGTTGCCGCCGGTGATTGTGTCGCTTCCGGCGAAGTTGCTGGTGTTCACTTTGGCGAACGGCTGGGGCATTTTGGCGCAGGCGTTGGTGCAGGGTTTTCGGTAGCCGTGCTGAACCCCGATTCGGCACGAGATGGAGAATGCACTCGCCCCCTACTTGGTGATGTTCTTTATGCTCCTTGCGTTGGGCTATCTGCTTCGGCGCGCGGGGGCGATGCCCGAGATTCATATCCACTGGTTGGTCTCGCTCATCACGACGGTACCCCTCCCGGCGCTGGTGCTGAGTGCTTTGGCACGCGCCTCGTTTGAGTGGTATCTGCTTGGGGTGTGGGCTGTCGGACTGATAGTGACGCTGAGTGCGATGGGCATCGCATGGCTGGTCGGGCTACTTTTGCATCTCAAGCCGGGCGCGCGAGCGGTTCTTGTTGTGGCGGGCAGTCTCAGCAACACAGGCTTTCTCGGGACGCCGCTCATCGCCAGCCTCTTCCACCACCGTCCCGATTACTTGGCAGTGGCGGTCACTTACGATATGGGGGTGACCGCTTTGCTGGTTCACACGCTTGGTGCAGGGGTCTTGGCACATGGGGGTACCAAAGCGTTGCAACCTCATGCGCCTGTCGGGCTTCAGCGGCTGGTGCGGATGCCCGTGTTTTGGGCGACAGGGGTCGGCTATCTGTTGATGATAGTGGGGTGGCGTCTGCCCGAATGGTTGATGTTCTCTCTCGACCGCGTAGGTCAGACCACGGTGCCTCTGGCGCTTTTGGCGACTGGTGCGATGATTCGCCTGCGCACGCTGGGCACGCGATGGCGTCTGCTCGCTCTGGTGGCGCTCTACAAGTGTGGGGTGGTGCCTCTCCTGATGGGTGGGGTGCTATGGTTGACTTCACTGCCCGAGCCTGCTGAGCGTGCCCTGTTATTACAATCGGCGATGCCCAGTGTGATGGTCAGTGCCCTCTACGCCTCGCTTTACGGCACCGAACCGGAGGTGGCATCCTCGGTCGTGGTGCTTTCGGTCGTGCTCTCGCTGAGTTTAATCCCCCTTTGGCTCTATTTCCCCCTTGGATAGGCGAATTTTGCCCCTTGCACAGAACAATTGGGGGGATTTTGGTGTATAATATGCACGGCAGGCATTAGGCATGGCGTATGCTTACAACTAATCGCTTGCCGAAAGGAGGAACGATGATGAAGCATACACTTTTCGCAGCAGTAGGCTGTAGCCTACTTATGAGTTTTTCTGTCGCGTTTGCTGGCGGAGATAAGACCGCGTCGCCTCGAATCTTTGATGGACCTGCTACTCCTGTTCAACCCCAGCAGATTGCCAAAGCGAAGATTATCAATGGCAAACTGGTAATGACCACGCCATGGATTGAGGTTGGGCAGTTTGCTCCGGCAGGTCCTTGCAGCCCCGATGAAGTGCTTGTGTTCGACCACTTCGGAACCGACTCTGCAGGGAACCCTGTCGGTGCTGACACCAGCTGTGGGCTGACAGCCGGTGGTGCCAGGTACTACTTTGGTCCTACATACCACAATCCCTACTGGGCGAACGATATTGCATCGCTTGTCGATCCGCAATACTATGGGGCAACGGCTTCATCGCTGACCCACGCTTGGTTTTGGAACCCCCCCTGCCCCCGAACCGTGCATCGTGATTATCTTCACCGCCGAGACGATGGACCCCAACTGCACTGATGTGCACGACATTTTTGATGCGGGCAATTCGGTCATTGACGCGGTCATTTTGGACTACGGCACACCGTCTGGTACAGGGTATTTCTACAGCGCAGTTTGTCTCAACGCTATCGGTGGTATCCAACTGCCTACCCTCGACTCTTCGGACTTCACTGACCCCTTCACGAATGAAACAGTCGCAGGAGGCTGGGGTGCTATTTACGCCAGTGCCTACGACCCAACGAGTGGTAGTGTGACGTTGGCTACGACTGCTCAACCTATGTTGTGGAGCACCGACTTGACTAATGTGGGAACATCCACTGCACTCCAGTGGGATGACGACAATTCCACGGATGGTAACCATACCGCACCTGCAGAGTGTTATGACTACACTTTTAACCTCTGCTCACCAGCACGACCCATTAAATTCGGTGGCATGACCGCGTTTTGGGTGACGCCTCAGGGATGTGTGCCCAACGGCGGTGATGTCGACGGCAACGGTTGTGTAGACGATGCCGACCTGCTTGCCGTACTGTTCGCGTTTGGTGGTACGGGTGGCGGTCCTGAAGATGTCAACTGCGATAGCATCGTCGACGACGCCGACCTGCTGGAAGTGCTGTTCAACTTCGGCAGCGGCTGCTAACAAAACCCTCAGTCTCCCCCCTCTCCTGAGCAGGCATACGCGCTAACTTAAGAAAGGGCGAACTCATGAAAGCCCGTATCAGACAACATTCCCACGCGCTATCCCCGTCGGATCTACCTCAAGGAGAGTCCCCGACTGTTAGTGGAATGGGTTTCCCAGAGCATCAGAAAGACGACTCATGTTGCCTATAACCCGTTGATTTGCTCCTAAGTTAGCGCGTATGCCTGAGCAGGGAGGGGGGATTTTCCTCGATCCCCATCCCCCTTCTTCTGGACTTGCCCCGACCCTGTCTCGAAACATGGGGTTGCATTAAAGCGCTTCTATCAGGTATACTGCCCCCGTCCACTACCGGGCAAGACTTCGCGGAGCCGTACCTGTGCGGTTTCGCTAAGGGAGGAGATACATGAGGAAGCGAAGGAACGCCTCACGGGGTGGATCGTTGCGATGGCTCGGTTGGGTGCTGGTGCTGGCTCTGCTGACACCCCCCGCCTGGGCAAAAAAACAAGGCAACGATCGTAAAACGGAAGTCAAAGTCGTTTATGAGTCGGTGAAGATTGAGCCACCGACCCTTTTTGAGACTAATCGGCGCTTACCCCCGCGCCAGCGTGTGTTGGTTCAACAAGGAGAACCCGGCGAGAAACGAATCGAGTGGCGGATAACCCTGCGCAACGGCAAAGAGGTCAAGCGCGAAAAGGTGTGGGAAGCGGTCATCCACCCCGCTCAGCCCCGTATTTACGAAGTGGGTGTCTACGC
>JBDNDR010000009.1:0-15741 GCA_046718995.1 Fimbriimonadales bacterium | reverse complement strand
CTTGGTCCCACCCCCAAGCCCATTATTTCACCTGTGGCGTTTCCTTGCCAGAGGGCAAGCTTGGTGTGGGCATTGCCTCCACCCAGCGACAGAAGTGCCCAGGGATTGCTCGTGCCGATGCCGACATTGCCACCACTGTAAAAGATAGCACTGCCGTTCGGCTCCCACGGCTTCAGCGAATAGAGTGCATTAATCGCATAGGGCGTCGCCGTCACCTTCACTCGGGGACCCAGGGTGGTGGAGCCGACCTGTATCTCCAAGTAGCGGTCTGCACCCGTCCACACAGCGCCAAAGTCCAGCGAGACGGTAAACAAGCCGTTTTGAACCGACACATTCTGGGTGATGGAACTGATATGGTTGCCCCCGGTCGATGCGTTGTAGAGCCTGAAGGTCATCACGACTGTGCCGTTCACTGGTTGCCCGTTTTGTTTGAGCATGCCTTGATAAGTGAACGGCTGAGCGACAAGCGAACTGGCGAGCCAAAGCGCCAGACATCCTATCATACCGATATGCCAAAGACTTCGCATAAGCGTCATCCTCCAATCCACACTATACACCAAGTTGGCGTGCGTGCAACAAATTTGCACAAAATTGCAACACTTGCTTCCTGGGAGTCCATAGGGGGTTGCTTCAGACGGTGAGATGGCAAGCCAACGGAGCGCTGCTGATACGAACCGAGTATGAATTCCCTCTTCCCATAAACGGAGAGGGAGGGGCTTGGCATCCTCTGCTAAAAACACTGCTACGGCTTCGCGGGCTCCTGTTCAGGGCGTTTCGGCTCGGCTAAGTGCGTTGTGCCGTCGCGAGCACAACGCACGGCTGCATGAGTCAACAATAGCCTCTTACACGCACCCTCCGATCCACGGAAAAGGCAGGTAGGGACAGAAGTAATGCATCGGATAAACGTCGGGGCAGTCGGTTGCGTTGTTATAACGAGGCCCATGCTTCACACGCCCCCATTTCGCATGGGCGTCAAAGAAGAGGAAGGTTGCACCGTTGTTGTGTTGGATAGAGGGACAATCGGTGGGCGGGGGGACGAAGAAGCCATCGTTGAGTGTCAACTGCTCATCAACCAACACGATGACCTCCGCAGGGCGCTCGACCACTGCGTCTGGAATGAAGCCCATCACATAGTTCATCGAGTAGCTGAGCAGCTTTTCCGGACGCCGGTCTGAAGGGCAAACATAGACTTTGGGATTTTTCACATAGGGATAAAGCGCTCCCTGAATAGGCCCGCCGTTGTCACGCCACCAGGGATTAATCGGTGCTCGGGATGGATCGGTGCTGCCGTAATCAAACACCCAGACGCCTGGCACCCAGTGCCCTGCATAGTTCCAACGATAGGGAGTGAGCATCCAACCGGGTAGCCCGGCCCTTGGGTAGGTATAGGAGTCTCCGGGTCCAGCGCCGGGCAGGCGTTCGTCGTAGTCGGACGCATAGGCGCGGAGGGCTGTTCCCAGTTGGCGGAGATTACTCAGGCAGTGAGACTGGCGCCCCTTTTCGCGCGCCTGCGCGAAGACCGGGAATAGTATCGCCGCCAAAATGGCGATAATCGCAATCACGACCAGTAGCTCAATTAATGTAAATCCCGCCGATTTCCGGCAGTTCGTTGCAATGCATCTCATCTCGGTCTACCTCCTGCGGATTGGTCCTGAACAGTCTGTGGTTTAGACACAGCTTGGTACCTCAAGTCTGAGGACCGATTAGCTGTGGGTGCCCCCTGTCCCCCGCAGGGGACGAGGGGATGTCCACCACAGCGAGCCGCAAAGCTCTTTAGGGCTGCTTTCCTGACCAAACCCCATCTGGCTTGGGACCTCTCCACGCCCTTACTATACATCAAGTTGGAGCGCGTGCAACAAATTTGCACAAAATTGCAACACCCCAGACAACATCATCCGCCTCAAAATAGGTTTGTCTTGCAGGCTTCCACACTTTGGGAGCGTATTTTATGGAATGGTAGAGTATGCTCGCTGGGACTATCGGGGACTATTTGCGAGACTTGCGAGTGTCACGGAGCAGGTGGGCATAGACGAGTCCCAGCCAGAGCCTCAGGGTCAGAGTTATCAGTCGGCGTTGCATCGTTTCTTCTTCTGGGTTAGGTTGGCTCCCTCGGTTGGTGTCCCAACCGAGGGCGGGGTCTGGTTTAGTTGGGGCGTGTCTCTTTGGGGTTCGGTTCGGTGGGGCGTTCGGGTTCAGGGCGGGCAGGTTTGAGGCGCTCCAGTTCGGGATGGTAGTGGATGCCCTTCTCTTTGGGTTGCCCGAACAGTTCAGGGTGGATGTACTTGCCCTTGTGTTCGTCAGGCTTAGGCTGTTCGGTCTGGCTTGGGTGCCGCCTGTGAGGGCGGTGAAGAGTCGGAACCCATCTCAGGTATCCTATGCTCAGGAGGGTACGATGGCAACAACAATCAAATGGCTCGGACATTCCACTTTCTTAGTCAAATCACCTCAAGGCAAGCACATTCTGATTGACCCTTGGGTGCAAGGCAACCCCGCCTGCCCCGAAAACGCCAAAAACTTGGAGCGCATCGACCTGATGCTCATCACGCACGGGCACTCCGACCACTTCGGCGACGCAGTACCGCTTGCTAAACAGTTCTCGCCTACAGTGGTCTGCAACTACGAAATCTATCTCCACCTCAATCGGCACGGCGTGCAGACCGTTCAGCCGATGAATAAGGGCGGCACCGTAGTCATCGACGGCATCCAGATTACGATGGTGAACGCCTTCCACAGTAGCGGGATTGACGAGGGCGGACAGGTCTTCTATGGTGGCGAGCCTGCAGGTTATGTGGTGCGGATGGAAGACGGCTTCACCTTTTACCATGCAGGCGACACCTGCCTGTTCGGCGATATGCGCCTCATAGGGGAACTCTATCAGCCCCAACTGGCGATGCTACCGATTGGCGACCTGTTCACGATGGGACCACGCGAGGCAGGCTACGCTATTCGGTTTCTGGGCGTGAAACAGGTCATTCCAATGCACTGGGGCACCTTCCCACTCCTGACCGGCACACCCGACCACCTGCGCCAAGAGACCCACGACATCGCAGGGCTGGAAATCATCGCACTTCAACCCGGCGAGTCCATCGAGATTGGATAAGCCACGCCATCAAGAGGACGCCCGCACTGTCAATTAGCACATCGGTGATCATAGCGGAGCGTCCGGGCACGAACGCTTGCTGAGTCTCGTCTAAGGCGGCGCGCACAATGCTGGTGATGACCGCCCAGCGCAAGGCGCGCCGTCGCTCCATCCCAAAAGTACGCCGAAACATCCAGTACGCCAAAAGGTTGAGAATAGCGAACCCGAAAAAGTGCGCACCTTTGCGAACGATGTAGTTCAGGATGGACAGAGTCTCCGGTGTGAGACGCTGTGCCAACTCGGGAGCAAACTGTTGAAGCAGGTTGAGGAGCCAACCGGCAGAGTTTTCCGGGCTACCGACGCGCGAGGAGAACACAACATATAACCCGACCCACGCTAACCACAGCACGAGCCAGAACCAGCGCTTCACCGCACCATAGCTCCTTGGGTCGGGCGTGCCAATACAATCGCAAGAAACAGTACCATCGCCACCACAGCGACCGAAGCGCCAGGCGGAATCGGCTGCCACAGGGCGACGAGGAACCCCACCACCAGGCTCAACAGCCCCAAAACGGCGCTCCAGACCATCATCCCCCGGAAACTGTGTGCCAACAGGCGCGCCGAACTCGCAGGAAGCACCAGCAAGGCGCTAATCGGGAGAATGCCCACCGCCCGAATGCCGACCGCCACTGCCAACGATAGCCCCACCAAGAAGAGTGTCTCTACCCAGCGTACAGGCACACCCTGAGCCTGCGCTAACTCGCGGTGGAAGCCTATCCGTATTAGCGAAGGCGCCAACACCAACAAGAGCGCTATCCCCAGCAGGTCAATCCCCAACAGGTACCACAGGTCGGAGGCTTCTAAACCCAGCACATCTCCAAATAACAGCGCAGACAGTGAGAGCGGAGTCTCCAACAGGTTCACCATCGCTATCCCCAGTCCTGAGATACCGGTTACCGAAACCACGAGCAGGGTATCCGCAGGGAGGCGCGTGCGCTGTTGGAACCAGGCAACCACCAAAGCGAACAGGGGCGCTGTGACCAACAGGGTGTTGCCCATCTGCCAGCCGAGCAGACCCGCTAAACCTGCGCCCACAAATGCCGAGTGCGCCACCGCATCCCCAAAGTAGGCGAGCCGCTGCCCGACCACAAAAACCCCGAGCAACGGGTAGAACAGCGCCAGCAGAGTCATCGCCATCAGCGCATTCCGCACGAAATCGTACTCCAGCCACTCCACCATCGTTTACGCCTCCTCGTGATGATGATAGACCGCCACAGGATGACCATATAGCTGCTCCATCACCGGCATCTGGAGCACCTCTTGGGGCGTACCCTGACAGAGGAGCTGATGGTGAATACACACCACACGGGTCGCATACCGGCTGACGACACTGAGGTCGTGCGAGACAATCAGCGTGCCAACACCGCGCGTGGTGCGCAGCTCCTCAATCAGGTCATAGAAGTGGAGGCGCGTGCCGATGTCGATCCCTGTGGCGGGTTCGTCCAGCAGGAGCAGTTTCGGCTCGGTGGCGAGGGCACCTGCAATCACAACGCGCTGGAGCTCGCCCCCCGAGAGCGCACGCACCTCGCTATCCAGTAAGTGAACGGCATCCACCGCCTGAAGCACTTGCGCAATCCGCTCACGCTGGCGGAAGGCATCGCCCAACATCGCTTGGAGCAGCTCTCGCACCAGCAGCGGCATTGTGCGGTCGAACTGGAGCGCCTGAGGAACATAACCGATTTGCCTGCGCTCGGCACGCGTAAGCTGATGGGGCGCCTTCCCCAGCACTTGCACTATTCCCTGATAAGGCAATAAGCCCAACAGCACTCGTAAGAGGGTCGTCTTACCTGCACCGTTGGGACCGATGAGCGCAACTGTCTCGCCGGGTGAGAGGTCAAAACCGATATTCTCCAAAATGACGCGCTCACCCAGCACCACACGCACATCGGATAGGAAAACCAGAGGGGTTGCCATGATATTACTTAATCGGTGGTGATTCGTACATCGCAAAGGCGTTATGGTTGTGGATGGACTCGATCGACTCACACTCCGCACGGAACCAACGCACCTCTTTGCGCTGCTGGAGCCGAATCACCATCTCGCGGACGGCATCCTCCACGAAGCGCGGATTTTCGTAGGTGCGCTCGGTGACATGCTTTTCGTCTGACCGCTTCAGAATCGGATAGACGAGCGAGCTGGTCGATTCCTGCACCAGAGCGAGGTAATCATCGGGCAGTTGGGGCAGACGGTCGTGGGTCTGGAGCCACAGGCGCACCATCGCACGCTGATTGTGGGCGCCATAGTCCGAGATGGCTTTACTGCACGGGCACAGCGTAATGGCAGGAAAAACGAATAGGCTGGTCGCGTGGAGGGTACCGTTTTGGAAGAGGCAGTCCCACTCCACCTCCACATCCAGCAGTCCGGGCGTGCCTGAGACGGGCGCTTCCACGCGCAGGAAGTAGGGGAACTCCAGCCTCAGCAGGGCACGCTGGCTATTGAGGCGCTCTTGAGTGGTCTGAAGGAGACGCTGAACTTGGGCAGGGGTGTGGGCTTCACTCGCCCAGTCATAGAGGTTCTCCACCAGTCGGCTCATATGGGTGCCGCGCTGGTCGGCTTCAATATCCACGCTCAGTTCCGCATTGGCGATAACCGTTTGTTCACTGCCTTCGGTCGTGATGAGGCGGACAGGAAGGCGCAAGTCGCGAATCCCCACGGCGTGAAGCATCACCCCGCGCGGGTCAACCTCTGCCGCCACATCGGGCAAGTTTAGAACAGGTTGCTTTTTCATACGCGGGAATCATACCCGAAAAGTAGCAACCTAAAGTGCCACTCTCGGCAGTAGATAGGTGTTGGCTTAGCTTCCCTGCTCTTTTTTGCCCTGCTCCAGGTTGACCAGGGTGCCCATCAGGGTCTTCTCAGCGCTGCCCGTATCCTGACCTTGAAGGGCGCGGATGGCACGGGTGACCTCTTGTGCCTCTTGGGTACGCCCCTGCTGGAGCAAGATGGCTTGGGTGCGTTGCAGTTCTTGGAGCGCCTGGGTCTGATTGAGCTGGTTCGCTCGCAAGCCCATGATGGTCTTCTCTAAGGCGCGCGAGGTCATAGAAATCTGCAGTTCGTTCGCCACGCGCGGGTCTTGAGGCACATTCGCCTTAGCAGGGTCTGGAGTGAACTCTATCACCACATCGGCGGTGGCGGTCTCAGGGCGTCCTGTGGCGATGTCCTCCCAAGTAAGGCGCAGTTTCGCAATTCGGTAGGTTCCTGCGGGATGGTTGGGAAACTCCAGCTCCAGCACAGGCAGGAGTTGGCTTCCGCGTTCCACATCCACAAGGCTCAGCTCGGCGGTACGCCCCTGCATTTTGAGCTCACCTCCGAACGCCTGCCGTATCTGAACCCACCGTGCGAGCTGAACTTCCAGCTTCAGGTTGCGTGCAACCACCGTCATCAGGCGCACCAGCTCCTGCTGGAACACCTCAGGGATGCGCTGGGGCTGATCAATGTAGTAGTACTTGCCCCCACTCCGCCGAGCGATACCCGCCAGCAGTTCCTCGTTGTAGTCTGGACCGAATCCCAACGCCGTGATATGGAACCCCAACTCTTTCGCCCGACCCGCCACGCTCACAATCGTCGGAAAATCCTTAATCCCAACGGTCGGCTCGCCATCGGTGAGCAGGATGAGGTGCGACTGATAGCCCGGTAGGTTCACCGAGGTGAGTTGCTGGATGCCCACCACAAGCGCATCGTAGATGTTGGTCGTGTCGTCGACCATCAGGCTCATAATATGCGCTTTCACCAGATCCTTGTTCACAATCTTGCGTGGGGGCATCACCACATCCACTGAGTCCGAAAAGGTCACGATGGACAGCACATCGTGTTCGGTCAGCTGGTCTACCAAGTAGCAACAAGCTTGCTTGGCGAATTCGAAGGGCATGCCTTCCATCGAACCACTGCGGTCAAGCACCAAGCAGAGGTTGAGTGGAGCACGCCCCGCAACCGACTGGGCACCGCTGATTTGCACCAGTAGCCCCTCCCGAGCCACACTATGCGCCAAAGCGACTGGACGCCCCAAAATGGGTTCCATCCGCAGTGAAGGCTGAGGTGTACCAGTCATACCCGGCACCGCCTGTGTGCGGTTCGGGTCAAGGACAGGCATGTTCATCGCCTGCGTGCGATGTGGGTCAGGTGTTCCCATCGCTTGCGTACGGTTCGGGTCTGGGTTAAACTGTTGCGTCCGGTCCATCACGACTCACCTAAGGGTAGGGTTCGGTAAGAGGCGCGTATTTCCTGCAAACCGTTGGACGCTACAGGTCGGTGGTGGCGGGTTTGTGGGCAGTTTGAAACCATGCTTTGGCATAGCGATAATCGTGTTCGTTATCCACATCATACGCCAGTTCCGGTTGAGCCTGAGTGAAAATCTGGACTTGGGTATTCAATACGCGCCGGGCGGCTTTGGAGATGTCGGTCAGGCTCAAACGCCCCGTCAGGAAGCGCGTCGCTAACGGCACACCCGTACTGAATAGGTGATAGTGAAAATGTATCAGTAGCGTCCCCACGATTCCGGCAACCGACTTACGACGGCGTGCCAAACGCTGGACTAATGGTTCTTGGCGCAGGAGGAACTCCAAGCGCATCACACTCGCAGAAGCGTTAATGAATCGCCCCTCAGCAAAGCGGAGCGCTTTATAGGGTCCGCCCGGATAGCGTGCGCGAAATACTTCCTCTGGTACTAAGGGGACGGTCACATCGGCGTCGGGACTTGCCCACTGCATGAGGTCGCAGAGTGCGCTCGCACTCACCATCGGTAGGTCTACAGCACACTGGAGGAACCGGTCTTCGGGACAAAGCCCCAAAGTCTCGGCACCGCGCAACAGGTTATCGACCAGTGTCCGCCCCTCCAAAGCGAACAGCAGGCGCTCAGGCACTTGGGGGAGAGCCTGGATGAGCAGTTCCGAGCCAACGACCGCAACACGCTCTACCCCACTCATCAAGAGGGCTTGAGCCACATGCCCGACTAACGGCTTTTTATCGAGGGTCATCAAGCCTTTGAGGCGTTGCCCCGACACTCGAGTAAGCGCATTTGGGGCACGACCCCCTGCAATCAAGATAGCATCCACTACCGAGATTATAACTCTTCCGCTCGCCTTTGGAATAGGGACTTTAGTCCCTAATTCGTGGGGACTGGCTTTCCAATCAGGGCAGAATCGCGTATTTCATTCCCTCGCCCCGATCCAGCGCCTCAAACACAGAGACAATTTCCCTTAGAGGGCGTGTATCGGTAATCAGGCGTTCTACGGGCAGTACGCCACTGCGGAGCCGTTCCAGTGCCTGCTGAGCGTCTCGTGTGGTCAAATGGAAACTGCCCAATAGGGTGCGCTCGCCGTAATGGAGATGTTCGGCGTCTATGCAGACACTCTCACCCTTTGCAAGCCCACTGTAGAAGAGTACTTTCCCGCCGGGCAAGCACAGGCTGGGCGCGGTCTCCCACACCGAGCGTGCGCCTGTCGCCTCGATCACGACATCATACTGCTCCGAGACTTGGTGCGGTTCTGCCACGAGGGTCTGTGCCCCCAACTCTTGCGCCAACGCCAGTCGTTCGGCACGGCGAGCAATCATAGTGACCTCACATCCCCGCGCTCGGGCTTCCATCAGGTGGAGGTAGCCCATCACCCCCGCGCCCAGAATCGCCACCGAACGCCCCGGCAGAGGTTCCAGCACGCGCCATGCATGAATCACACATGCCAACGGCTCAGCGAACGCCCCCTGAAGATAGTCTAATCCCTTCAGCGGGAACAGATGCACCCGTGCCACCCGCGCGTTGATGCGGAGATACTCGGCATAAGTGCCCAAAACCACCGCCTCAAACAGGTTCCGGCATAGGTTGTAGCGCCCGCGCAGGCACATATCACACCGTTCACAAGGGGCGGTCGGCATCCATGTGACTGGGTCGCCGATGGCTACATGGCTCACGCCCTCCCCAACAGCGACCACATCACCTGCACCCTCATGTCCGAACGGTCCAAAGGGCAACTTGGCATGTCCGCGACGGTAGGTTTTTAGGTCGGTTCCACAGGTCAGGGCAACCCGTAGACGCACAATCACCTCGCCAGGCTGGGGTTCTGGGATAGGTACTTCACGCAAGACCAGTTCGCGCGGAGCTAACAGTTGCGCCTGCAGCATACTCAGAGTGTACCTTGTGGCTCAAGCCTCTTCTGAAAATAAATAGTCCCCCGCCCATTCGTAGGGGCAGGGGACACATGAACTACGATGCAAAGTTTTCCTCGGCGCTTACTCGCCAGAGCCGAAACCGAAGAGCACCTGAAGCAGGTCGGCATCGTCAATAATGCCATCCCCGTTCACATCGCCGAAGGTGAGAATCGTGGAGGCGACGGTGGGATTGCACGGGTCTGCACTCCAGCCTGTGCCACGACTGAAGACCGCTGCTAAGGAGTTATCCCAACGGCGCACCTTGATGTCCGAGATGGCGGGTGCGACTGGGAGGGTGAAACGCCCATTCTCATCGATATAGGTCGTGAAGCGCGAGGTGAACGGCGCTATATCACCGTCGTTCGTGACCTCGACATCGATCAAGTTCCTCCGTAGCGCCTCCTCAACACCGGTACCAGCGGGGTCGTCAACGCCATCCGCATCCAGCTCAAATCCCCACGGGTCCTTGGGCTTAGCGCGGTCTGCCAGCGCACCGA
The DNA here is from genome assembly GCA_046718995.1 of Fimbriimonadales bacterium. Classification (GTDB taxonomy): domain Bacteria; phylum Armatimonadota; class Fimbriimonadia; order Fimbriimonadales; family GBS-DC; genus CAKZQI01. The sequence continues at coordinate 5,964 of JBDNDR010000009.1, read as the reverse complement.
GGTCTATCTGACCTACAAAGTTGTGCGTACCACGCACGGCAAGCGCCAAACTCCCCTGAGGGAGCCCAGCAAACACCGAGCCTCCTGTTGCAACTGGGTCGCGACGGAAGTAGCCTCGCCCAGGCAGAAGCGAAGTGTTGCCCGGAGTGCTGTTAGCAATGATCCAACCAAAAGTGGTAGGGGCATTCGGAGCCGTCACTTTCACCCAGAACGCCTTGGGCACAGGCAGGTTGCTCCCAGCAGATGTCACATCAACCGTCAGGATATTCAGTCCGGGTGCAAATGTGATTGTCCCACTCGCCGTCGCAATCGGCGAAGGAACAGCACCGTTCCCGAAAATTCCGTTCCAGGGGAAAATCTCAACGGTTATCTGCTGAGACAGAGGGCTGGTCGTGTTGTTCAACAGCAACAGGTCGATTTCTGAAATGCAGGCGACGGGAGTGAAAGTGTCGTAGCCTGTAGCAGGCGGGTCAATCGGACCACCGAACACCACCACATCGTCCGCCGTACCAAACGCGTTGGCGGAGGGGAAACCGGTGAAGCTCAGAGCGTAGGTTCCATCCGCTCCCCAGCGCACCATCATCGTTTGGAGATAGACATACGGGTCGGGCAATGAACCTGCGGGCTGAAAATCGCCTCCCAAGTAGACGCGGTTCACGCGAAGGTCACTGGGCTTGACTACGACAGTCTGGACAGGCTCCTCCACCAAAGAAGGAGTAGCGCTCCCAATTTGAGCAGAAGCCACTACACTAATACCTGCCGCAAGCACTGTAAGCGTGCTGAAAAACCAGATATTGCGCATAATCATGTGCCTCCTTTACACACTCCATTATACCCCGAAATTTATAAGGTACGAATCTCCAAGTTGCTCAGTTGGGACATCAACTGAGGATAAACAGGTTCTTTTTCACAGCGTCCGAAGGCGGCTTCAACCAGCCGACACCCCTCCGCAGTGAAGCATCAGTAAACTTTCCCAGCGCTTCGCGCGCATTGGTATCCCTCCCAACAGGTATACTTTGGCTCAGGAGGAGTATGTAGATGGAGCGTCCGAATGCTGTGACTTTCAAAGGCAATCCCCTTACCTTAGTTGGCAATGAACTGAAAGTAGGTGACCTGGCACCCGATGCAACACTGATTACGCAAGGCTTAAGTACCGTTCACTTAAAAGATTACATGGGCAAAGTGCTTCTGATTAGCGCAGTGCCCTCCATCGATACGGGCATCTGCAGTGCCCAAACGAAGAAGTTCAACGAAGAGGCGAGCCAACTCCCCGAATCGGTTCGAGTGCTGACCGTGAGTATGGACTTGCCGTTCGCGCAAGCCCGCTTCTGCGGGGCGGAGCATATCGACAAGATAGAGGTGCTCTCAGACCATCGCGACGCCTCGTTCGCGCAGGCATACGGAACCCTGGTAAAAGAGCTACGCATCTCCAGCCGAGCGGTGTTTGTGGTAGACCCTCAAGGCGTCCTGCGCTATGTAGAGTATGTACCCGAGATTGCCAGCCACCCGAACTATGAAGCGGCGCTGTCGGCAGTACGCGCTCTAATCTGAGGTGAACGATGGACTGGCTCCCTTTACCTCGTTCGCTTACCGTCCAACCAGAGCGCTATCCGTTCGCCGGCTGTCATGCCATCAAACATCCCCCAGGCTGGGAAGCGAGCGTGCGTCCCCTACGCACCTTAGGCGACTCGTTCGGCGGATGGACCTGCTTCGTGGAACGCGACGAAACTTTAAATGGCGATGCCTACCACCTGTCGATTCAGAACGGGCGTATCCTCATCAAAGCAGGCTCCCCACGCGGGGCATTCTACGCCTGCCAAACGGTGCTGAACGCGTGGGACGGCAAGTCGCTCCCTATCCTAACCGTAGACGACGCTCCCTTCTTGGAGTGGCGCGGGATTGTGGAGGGGTTCTACGGCAAGCCTTGGAAGCACACCGCACGATTGAGTATGCTGGACTGGATGGGCAAGTACAAGATGAACATCTATCTGTACGCGCCCAAAGATGACCCCTTCCACCGCGAGCGTTGGCGTGAACCCTACCCCGAACCCGAGATGGAACGCCTGGTGGAACTCATCCACCGTGCCAACGAGAACTTTATAGAGTTCGTGTTCTGTATCAGTCCGGGCTTGTCTATGGTTTACTCGGATCCCGAAGAGTTTGACAAGCTCACAACGAAGATTGAGGCGGTGCGCCAGCATGGGGTACGGGCGTTCGGTCTGTTGGTGGACGACATTCCCGAAGAGCTCCAGCACGACGCTGACAAGCAGGTCTACACCTCGTTAGCCCACGCCCACGCTGACCTCGCCAACCGCCTCCACGCTTGGCTCCAAGAGCGCGACCCGAATAGTTGGCTGATTGTATGCCCCACTTACTACCACAATCGCGGGGAGCCACCCTATGTGCGGGAGTTGGGCGAGCGCACGGCACGCGGGGTCTCTATCATGTGGACAGGGGCTAAGGTGGTCTCTCGGGAAATCACCTACGAAGACGCCGAGCTGTTCCGCTCCGCAATCCGACGCAAGCCGTTCGTGTGGGATAACTATCCCGTGAACGACTATGAGCCGAGCCGATTGCTGATGGGTCCGATTACAAAGCGTTCATCCGAAGCGCTTCAGCATCTGGAAGCGCTGGTCTCCAACCCGATGAACCAGCCCGAAGCCTCCAAAGTGGCGTTGGGCACATATGCCGACCTACTCTGGAACCCGGAAGCCTACGACCCTGAGCGCAGCTGGCGCACCGCGATTCGCCATCTGGTCGGCACAGAAGCCGAGGAACCGTTCGCCTACTTTTGTCAGCAGAACCTCTGGAGCCGCCACTGGAGCGCCGAAGCGCCCCCGATTGCCCAAGCGGTGGAGTATTGGCAAACCACAGGCGAGCATGAACCGCTGGAAGAGGAACTGAACCGTTTAGCACGCCTGCCTGCCACCTTGCGTCAGGTCGTCCGCGACAGGGATCTGCTGGAGGAGATCGAGCCGTGGCTCTGGCGGATGGAGCACATCAGCAAGTTGGCGCTGGAACTGCTGGAACAGGTTCGGGAGGACAACCTCCAACTTCGGCACATCGCGGAAGAGTTAGAAGCCATTCGCAACGCATCGGAGGTCGTGGTGTGCGATGGCTGGATAGAACGCTGGATTCGTGAGACTCTGGAAGAGCTGCGGGGCTAATCTCCATGAGCGTACTCGCTCCTATGATGCCCACCCAGAACACGATTGTACGGGCGGACAATCGGGAGTTCCTCCCTACTCTGCCCAGCGGGTTCTTTAGGCTCATCTACATCGATCCGCCCTTCAACACGGGCAAGACCCAACAGCGCACGCGCATCCAAGCCACCGCCGACCCAGAGGGCACCCGCATCGGGTTTGGCGAGCGACGCTATCGGGTTCAAGCCCACGAATCACCCGCCTACCACGACGCCTTTGACGACTATCTAAGCTTTCTGGAACCGCGCCTGCGTGAAGCACACCGCCTACTCACACTCGATGGCTCGCTGTTCGTGCATCTGGACTACCGCGAAGTTCACTATGTGAAAGTCCTCTTAGACCAGATTTTCGGGCGTGAGTGTTTCCTCAACGAAATCATCTGGGCATATGACTACGGAGCGCGTTCCAAGCGTCGCTGGTCGCCCAAACATGACACCATCCTCTGGTACGCTAAAGACCCGAAAAACTATCTGTTCCACTACGAGGCGATTGACCGCATCCCCTACATGGCACCGGACTTGGTTGGAGAAGCGAAGGCACAGCAGGGCAAGACACCGACGGATGTGTGGTGGATAACGATTGTGCCCACCAACAGCAAGGAGAAGACCGGCTACCCGACCCAAAAGCCGCTGAAACTGCTGGAGCGGATTATTCGGGTTCACAGTGCGCCGGGCGATTGGGTGTTGGATTTCTTCGCCGGCAGTGGCACAACGGGCGAAGCGTGCGCTCGGCTTGGGAGGCGGTTCGTTTTGATCGATAATAACCCCGAAGCCATCGCTATTATGAAGCAGCGGCTCGCCAGTGTGGACGCTTTAGTGATTGAGGCAGAAGAGAACCAGGATAGCGAGTGCCTGCTCAGAGCCAAAGAGTAGCGCGCCCTCTCCGCCCTATTCCAGCGGATGGGTCTCTCGGGGAGCGAGTCCTGCCAGTCGGCGTGCGCGCAGGAGTTCGGCGCGGTCGTAGCTATCCAGTGTGCCCGCGCGCTGATAGGCTTCCTCTGCTAAGTCGGGGCAAGCCATCAGCTGATACACATCGCCCAACATCGTCAGGTAGAGCGCACAGTCCGAGCGTATCTTGAGAGCCGTTTGGAACGACTCTACGGCGCGTTCCAGCTGATGGTTCGCGATACACAGCAGTCCGTAGCGGAAGTGGTAGTAGTCGTCTTCGGGATTGAGCAGGGTGGCAATCTCCATTTCCTGCATCGCCTCACTGGTCTCACCCACTTGCTCCAGCAGGTCAGCGAGCCAGAACCGGTAGAATCCGTTGCTAGGTTCGTGGTTCACAGCGTAGCGTCCCGCCTCAATCGCTTTCGCATACTGTTGGCTAAGTGCCAGCACCTCTGCATACTTGAACTGCACGAAGGCGTTGTTCGCTCCGTACTCGATTGCCCGTCGGAAATGAGCAATCGCCGCGTCGTAGCGCCCGAACCGTCGGTAAATCTCACCGAGGGCGAAGTAAGGCTCGGGGTTATGCGGATTCATTCTGCGCGCCCGCTGGTAATAGGCGAGCGCACGCGCCGGTTGGTCAGCATAGGCGTAGGCGTCGCCCAGATTGATATAATGCGCGCTGTTGTTGCTATCCATCTGGATAGCCATCTTATAGTACTGGAACGCCTCTTCAAACCGTCCCGCCCGAATCATCTGATCCCCGCGCCGACGCGCCTCTTCCACCGACTCAGGGACAGGGAGCGCTGGACTTTCGGTCGGTTTTTGAGGCTCCGGAGCGTCTGGCACAAACGAAAACGAATCGCCCATCTTTGCGAAATTATACCACGAACTGTAGCCCGGCAGGAAATCACCATCCGTTGGGGAAACCGTTGACTGAGGAAAGCGTCTATGCGGTGGATGTGGCATACAGCGGTTTGGGTGATTCTGGTGGTCAGTTTAGTGCTTGGGCTATCGGGCTGTGGTGGTGGAACCAGCCGAACCAATGTGATTTCGGGCACCGTGACCGATGTGGAAGGTGAACCAGTCGTGGACGCCGAAGTGTTCGTGGATGGGTTCCCGATGCGGAACACACGCACGCTCCACAACGGCACCTACTACCTCACCAATGTGCCCGTTGGGTTCCGCTTAATTCGCGCCCGCGCCTTCATCAACGGCGTGGAGTATACGGGGCAACAGGTAGCCCAAGTGCTGGAGGAAGACCAAAGTAAAAACATCAACCTCATGGTCGCCCGCACCACCCAGCAGGGCACGGTGGAGGGATTCGTGCGTGATGCGTTCGGTCGGGGGATAGAGGGAGCGCGTGTGTTCGCGGGTGGTGCGTTGAGTAGCGTGCTCGCCCGCACAGATCGGCGGGGTTTTTACCGCATCTCGGGTCTACCCTCAGGCTACGAGTATCCCATAGTTGCCTCAGCACCAGGCTACGAGAATGACGAGCGTCGTGTCGAGGTCTACGCTGGGGAAACCTCAGTGGTCAGCTTCACCCTCAATACCTCACGCAACGCCCCGGTCAATCCTCCTCAGAACCTGCGTGCCATCGCTTGGACCTTGCCCCGCACGCTCATCGCCACTCGCGATGCCCGCACCCGACGCGCCTACGAGTCGATTCAACAGCTGTTAGACCCCCAGCATCGTCAGCGTGCCATCACCCGCTCCACAAGCAACTCGCTCATCGAGGTGAGCCTCACTTGGGACTACGAACGCCAGCTAAGCCTGCTGGGGTACGGCATCTACCGTGGGCGTAGCCTCAACGAGCTCCAAACGAACGCGATTGCCTTCCTGCGTGACCCGCTGGCAGATTTCTTCTCGGACCTAGA
>JBDNDR010000089.1:0-7583 GCA_046718995.1 Fimbriimonadales bacterium | reverse complement strand
CTGGAAGAGACCCTGATTACTGCAGATATGAATGTGCTGGCGGTGGAAAAGCTGCTGGAAACCCTGCGCCAAGAGGCACGCGCACAACGCCTGCGTGAGGTGGAAGATGTCAAAAACTGCCTGCGCAACCTCTTGCGTGAGTGGCTGGGTGAGCCAGTGCCCCTCCAAGAATCCCCTACGATACCGAACTTGTATCTGTTCGTGGGTGTGAATGGGGTGGGCAAGACCACCAGCATCGCCAAAGTCGCTCAGATGCTCAAGAATCGGGGCAAGCGTGTGCTATTGGCAGCGGGCGACACCTTCCGAGCCGCGGCGATAGACCAGCTCCAAATCTGGGCTGACCGATTGGGAATCGATGTGGTCAAGCATCGTGAGGGCGCCGACGCCTCCGCTGTGGTCTACGACGCCATCGAGGCGGGCAGAGCGCGCCGTATCGACTTCGTACTGGCAGACACAGCTGGACGCCAACACACCCACGCCCACCTGATGGAGGAGCTGAAAAAAATCTACCGAGTCTCCGAGAAGGCGTTGGGACGCCCGGCGGATGAGGTGCTGCTGGTATTGGACGCAGTCGCTGGGCAGAACGCTATCCGCCAAGCGCAAGAGTTCGCACGCGCCTTGCCCATCACGGGCATTATCCTCACCAAACTGGACAGCACCAGTCGTGGCGGCGCCGTGCTGACCATTCGGCAGGAGCTGGGAATCCCCATCAAACTGATTGGCACGGGCGAGAAAGCGGAACACATCGAGCCGTTTGACCCCGAACGGTTCATAGAGAGCCTGCTGGAACCGATTAGCGGGTAAACTACCGATGTGCGACCGTTAGACATCAGCCCCGACCAGTTGCGCCAAGCGGGCTACAAGGTCATCGATACGCTGGTGGACTACTGGCAGAACCTTCACGAGCGTCCCATCGGCAGGCGTCCCACGCGCGCCGAGATGGAAGCCCTCCTGAGTGAGCCAATCCCGACCGAACCCCAGCCGTTCGAACAAGTGCTGAACGAGTTTCTGGATAAGGTGTTGCCCAACATCGTGAAGGTAGACCATCCCCGCTACTTCGCCTTCGTGCCCGCGCCGAACAACCCCATCGGTGTGTTGGCGGATACGCTTGCCGCAGGGATGAACATCTTCGTCGGCACATGGATGGTGGGGGCGGGCGCAACCCAAGTCGAGCGCGTGGTGGTCGATTGGCTGCGCCAGATGCTGGGCATGCCCGACACGACAGGTGGGCTTTTCGTGAGTGGCGGCTCAGTCGCGAACTTGGTGGGGCTGACGGCGGCACGGCATCAATATCCCAACGCCCTACAGAACGGCACGGTCTACTACTCCGACCAGACCCACTCGTGTGTGCCGCGTGCCCTGCGGATGCTGGGCTTCCGTGAGGAGCAGTTGCGTGTCATCCCCTCCGACGAACAGTTCCAGTTGCCCCTCCAACGCCTTCAGGAGCGGATAGCCCGCGACCGCGCCGAAGGCTGGGAGCCGTTCTGTGTGGTGGGCAACGCCGGCACTACCAACACGGGTGCTGTAGACCCGCTGGAGGCGTTAGCAGACTTATGCGAGCGCGAGGGCTTATGGCTCCATGTGGATGGTGCTTACGGCGCGTCGGCAATCCTCACCGCTGAGGGACACACCCGCCTGAAAGGAATAGAGCGTGTGGACTCGCTGGCGGTTGACCCCCACAAATGGCTCTATCAGCCGATGATGGCGGGCTGTGTGTTAGTGCGGGAGATGCGCCACCTGTACGAGGCGTTCCACATCCTCCCTGCCTACCTCCAAGATAAAGAGGGCAAGGGCGGGGTAGACCTGTGCGATTATGGAGTGGAGCTCTCGCGAAACTTCCGTGCCCTCAAGCTCTGGATGAGCCTCAAGGTGTTCGGTGTGGACGCGTTTCGTCAAGCGATGGAGCATAACCTTGCACTGGCACGCTACGCTGAGGAACTCATCCGTTCTTTACCCCACTGGCGGGTTGTCTCGCCTGCCACGATGGGGATTGTGGCGTTCCGCTATGAGCCTCAGGGATACACTCCCGAAGCATCAGACGCGCTCAACAGGGCGTTGGTAGAGGCGATGCTGAACGACGGCTTCGCACTGGTGAGCTCCACTGTGCTGAAGGGGCGTGTGGCACTCCGAATGTGTACCCTGCACCCGCACGCTACCTTTGACGATGTCAAGGAGACGCTCCGCCTCCTGAATCATTTTGCCCAGCATGGAGGCAACTCATGAAGCGACTTACCTTAGTGATTGCCAGCTTCTGGATGATTGTGGGGTTGTCGCAAATCATGACATGGTTGGCGGGTATCACCCCGCGCCTGTCTCTGGTAGCGATTTTCCAAGTGGTTGGGAGCGTGCTATTGCTCTTGCGCAAACCGTTCGGCTGGGCAATGCTGATGGCGATGTCGGTCATTATGATGGTACTGGGCTTAATCTCGGGGCTCTATGGTGCTTTCGCTTCGCCCGAGCAGCTGAAGGAGATTCCTTCCGTGATGGGACTTTCCCCTCGCGCGATTGTGATGTTCTTCTCGGGGCTGGTAAGCCTTATCGGAACCCTTTCTTGGCTGGGTCTTCGGCGTGATCGCCCTGCCAACTGGAATAGCTGAACACTCAAACCTGTTATCTCTACCGTAATCGTTTCGCCCTCAGATGGCACAATTTGACTCGGATGAGGGCACGACGATGAAGGTGCTGATAGCAGAGGACAGTACAGTGACCGCCAAGTTGTTGGACAGGCAACTGCGGTCCGAGGGTTTTGAGACCCTCGTCGCTCTGGACGGCAAGCAGGCGTGGGAACTCTACCAGCGTGAGCTACCGCCAATTGTGATTACCGACTGGGAGATGCCGGGCATGGACGGTGTAGACCTCTGTCGGGCGATACGCAATCATCAGACTGAGAGCTACACCTATGTGATTATGCTCACCGCCCGCAATCAGAAAAACGATAAGCTGGAAGCTCTGGATGCGGGTGCCGATGACTTCCTGAGCAAGCCCCCTGACCCTGCCGAACTCTGCGCCTGCCTCAAGACCGCCCAGCGCATTCTAAAGGCAGAGCAGCGCCTTTACGACCAAAACATTCAACTGCGCGAGATGTACGAGGAGCTCCAGAACCAGAACGAGATGCTCCTCGCCGCGCAGAAGTTGGTAGAACACGCCAACCGCCGCTTTGCGGAGCTGTTTGAACATGTGCCTGTCGCTTGCTTCACTTTTGATGGAGAGGGCATCCTGCACGAGTGGAATCAAGCCGCCGAACAGCTCTATGGCTACACCAAGTCCGAAGTGCTGTTCACCTCGATGTTTGAGAAGGTGTTTCGGGGCGATGTGGGGTCACGTGTGTTGGAAGTGGTTCAACATGTGATGCGAGGTTCCAGCCTAACGGGCGTTGAATCGGCGGATGTAGATGCCGAAGGCAACATGCACTATGTGCTACGCAGTGCGATACCCCTCCGCAACCCCTCGGGCGAGGTCGTCGGAGGGATTATGTCGGTGGTGGATGTCACCTACCGTGTGGAAGCGGAACGCCAGCTCAAACTGCTCAATGAACAGCTGCAAAACTTAGCCATCACCGATGGGTTGACCGGGCTACGCAACCGCCGGGCTTTTGAAGAGCACCTGATTCAAGAGGTGAGTGAGGCTAAGCGGTTCAAGACACCAATCGCTCTGCTGATGATCGATGTAGACCACTTCAAGCAGTTCAACGATACCTTTGGGCACGCTCTGGGCGATGAGGTGCTTAGAGCCGTCGCTTCCATCTTGGCACGCGAGGCACGTCAGTCCGACATCGTGGCACGCTATGGGGGCGAGGAGTTCGCTGTGATTATGCCCCATACCGACCTGACCTCAGCGATGCTCGCAGCGGAACGGTTCCGTCGCACCGTAGAGGCGCATGAGGGCTTCCCACGCTCTATCACCATTAGCGTCGGTGTTGCCCAATATCTCGATGAGATGAGTAGCCACGAAGATTTGGTCAAGTTGGCAGACCAAGCGCTGTACCGGGCTAAGGGTCTTGGGCGCAACCGCGTGTGCGCGAATGGTTATGAGACCTTCCTCAGAGGCGTTGCCTAACCGAGAGACAGGAAAAAACCCTGAAAGTTGGAACCTATTACTTAAGAGCGGAGGTCAAAAGACTATGAACCGAGCGGGAGTGCACACCAAACTCAGCCCGAGAGTCCGTGCTCAAGCCAGCCAAGGGCTCAAAATGTTGATGCAGCTCCTTTCCCTCAACGAAGAGGAGTTGCGCGACCAGATAGCGCAAGAGGTGGAAGGCAATCCCGCTTTAGAGTTCCAAGAGGAAGAGGTCTTCTACCGCAACGGCGAAAAGATAGAATTTTGCTCCTACGATGGCGAAGCCGAGGACTTTGGCGACGGCGGGAGCTGGGAGTTTGAAAGCGACTACAACGCCCGGCTGGCAGTACCTGCTCTGGAGTTGCACGAGCATGTGCGTGGACAGCTGGCACTCTCCCTACCGGAAGACCTGATGCCCATCGCGGATTACCTGGTCGACTCGCTGGATAGTCAGGGCTTTCTTCGAACCGATGTAGAGGAGGTCGCACTCCAACTGAACTGTACGCTGGAACAGGTAGAACGCGTGTTGGCAGAACTCCATCGGTGCGACCCACCCGGCATCGGGGCGCGCAACCTTCAGGAATCGCTCCTCCTGCAAGCGAAGACGCTTCAACGAAGTGCCCTATCCCCTCAACAGCAGGAGTTGCTGGATGTGGCTATCGCAATCTTGGAGCGCGCCTGGCACGAACTGTGCCGAAATAACCGTGTTGCAATCGCCAAACGGCTTCAAGAGGACGAGACCCTCATCGCCGAGGCGTTAGAGTTCATCCGCAGTGAGTTGAAGCCCTATCCTGCGGAGGGGTTTGAATTCTCCGACCCAGTGAGTGACCACACTCCCTCCTACGAACCTGACATCATCGTGCGGCGCTCACCTGCGGGACTTGCAGTAGAGGTTCGAGGGCGCTATAGTGATAGCATCCGCCTCAGCCCAATCTATCGCGAACAGTACGAAGCACTGCGTAAAGCCCAACACCGCCTTTCGCCTGCGGAGAGTGAGCATATCATCCACTATGTCTCACAAGCGAAGATTTTTATCAAGGCGCTCCAGCAACGGTATCAGACTCTCAAGCGCGTGGCGGAGGCGATTGTACGGCGGGAGTTTAACTTCATTCAGACGGGCGACCCCCGTTTCCTCTTTCCACTGACCCGTGCCGAGTTGGCAGAAGAGACAGGACTCCACCGCTCCACGATTGGGCGTGCGGTACGAAACAAGCGGATGCAGTTGCCCGATGGCACGGTCGTGCCTTTAGACATCTTCTTTGACGCTTCCTATCGCGTAGCACTGATGATTCAACAGATTATTCAGCGCTATGAGACGCCTAACCGCCTGCTCAGCGATGCCGAAATCGCCGACTATCTCCATCAACACTGGGGTATCCAGATAGCACGGCGCACGGTCGGCAAGTATCGTCAACAGCATCGCATCCTGTCCTCGCGTTGGCGAGAGCGCGAACGGCTCGTCGGGTAGAATCTCCGTGAATAAGGAGGTTCAACGATGAGCAAGAAATTCCATCTAACGGCGGAGCCACGCACACTCACCGGGAAAAAAGCGCGACGGCTACTGCGCGCTATGAAAGTTCCAGGGGCACTCTATAATGTGAACGGTGCAACCCATCCAGTCCAATTTTCAGAGAAGGAACTGAATACCGTCCTCCTGCAAGCAGGCACAACCCATATCATTGAGGTCGAGCTCAACGGTCAAAAGTACGATACACTCCTGCGTGAGGTCGACCGCGAGCCGATGACTGCACGGATACGCCATGTGAACCTGTGGGCGCTTCCAGCGGGGAGTACGGTGGATGTGGAGGTGCCTGTCAAATTAGTGGGCGACTCACCCGCTGTGAAATCTGGGGGCACGCTCGTGCATCCTCAGGAGAAACTCCATGTGCGCTGTCTACCCACGGATATTCCCGAGTTTATTGAGGTGGACATCAGCGGGCTGGTGAACTACCACGACTCGGTGCATGTACGCGACCTGAAACTGCCCGGGAACATCCGAGTATTGGATGACCCCGACGCTACGCTCGTGACAATTGCGCCGCCGAAGGGTGTGAGCGCCGAGGAGGAAGGCACGGAAGGTTCCCTGGAGTAAGTTCGGCTGACATTCGTCGCATCGAAACGCCGTGGGGGTTGGTGCGCTTGCACCAACCCTTACTTATCCAATCGCCTGCCGCACACCTGCCATGATTCTGTCCCCAAGTTCGGGACCGTTGAAGGAAACCGTTGCCTCGTAGCCCCCCTTGTTGTACTCGTGCTTGGTGAGGATGTAGCCAATCCAGTCGTTGACCAGCGCAACGGGTGCCACCCGCCGATAGCCTGCCTCCTGACCGATTTCACGAGTCTGCAAGCCAAGCGAGCTAATAGGCTCTCCGGGGAAGCCTACCAACAGCAGGTCGCCCAGTGTCACTGTGTTGATGGGCGCGGTGGGCGGCACAATCTGCTTTGCAACCTGTTTGAGGAGCGCCTCGGGGATTTTGTACTCACGCCCTGCCGACTCTTGGAACTCGGGGTGGGGTTGGGCTTCGGGCAGTGTGACCTGTACTTGGCGCGCCTGAAGCCGCGAGGGCGCTGGGCGAGCCTGTCTCAACAGACGCTGAGCATGTTCATAGAGCTGGCTCCCGTAGCGCTGGACGCGGTCGTGGTCGTCTTTACCTGCATCGGCAACGGGTGAGACATCGCCCAAAGCCCCGTTCATGTACAGCACCACGGCACCGCGTCCCAGTTCGCGCTCCAGCCGGTTCTGAAGCACGCCCGGGAACTCTGCTGAGACCTCCATCATGGTGTGGGGGTATATCGTCGGATGGGCAGCGTAGACCGTCAGCACGGCGATGGGGCGGTTGTCTGGGGTACTGACTCGGAGCAGGCTCATCGTGGGGTCTACCAGTCGGCGTCCGCGTCGGTTGCGGTTTAGGTTTGGCAGTTCTGCGCTAAAGGTTGCCAGTTGGGCGTTGCGCAGGGCTTGGCGCGCTTGTTGAATCGCCTGCACCACTCGTTCGGTCGTGAACTGTAGGAATTCGGGTATGAAGGTACCCACTCCCGGCAGGGGGAAGCGCATGCGTTCGTTCAGCCCCATCGCGTCGGGGGCGCAGTGGGTATGGCTGGCGCTGAGGAACAGCTGTTCAGGGCGCAGGTTCAGCGCGTTCCGCACGGCACGCGTGAGGCTATCGGGCACTAATAAGTGGTCTAACGCAACCAGTGCAATCTGCTGGTTCCCATCGTCCAACACCAGTGCGCGCGCATAGATAGGGTCGTGAACTCCTTTCGGAGGCATATTGAGCCTTGCGCCATAGCCCCCCAGTTGAATGCGTATCTTGCTGATGTCCGGTGTGATATCAACCTTGCTCGCTCCGGCTTTTAGTCGTGTGCGCATGCAGGAAATATACCTCCTATACGCACTATAGCAAGGTGCCCTATCTCTTTTTGTACCAGGAGCAGGGGACAGGTGCCCCCACTCCTGAATTTTTAGCGTTTTCCGCTACCTTCTAAAGGAATTGCCTCAGCGGGCTGGGCACGGTTGTCAGGCGGTT
>JBDNDR010000088.1:0-7596 GCA_046718995.1 Fimbriimonadales bacterium | reverse complement strand
GCGACTCTTTGCGTTCGCTCCGCCTCATGGAGAGGGGCAGGCTCAGGTATAATCTGATTGCTATGGAAACACGCGAGACCCGTTCACAAACAACGCCTGTTCCGGCTTCGGGGCAGGAGGTGCAAAATCGTTATGAGGTTCAAAAAGCCACCTGGCGCGTCAAGGTCGGTCTGGCGGAGATGCTCAAGGGTGGGGTGATTATGGATGTGGTGAACGCCGAGCAGGCGCAGATTGCCGAAGAGGCGGGCGCCGTGGCGGTGATGGCGTTGGAGCGCGTGCCTGCCGACATCCGCCGCGAAGGGGGAGTCGCCCGCATGTCCGACCCGCTGATTATCCAAGAAATCAAGCAAGCGGTCACCATCCCTGTGATGGCGAAGTGCCGGATCGGACATTTCGCCGAAGCGATGATTCTGGAGGCGCTCGGTGTCGACTTCATCGACGAGAGTGAGGTGCTCACTCCCGCCGATGAGGAGCATCATGTGAACAAGCACGCCTTCAAGGTGCCGTTTGTATGTGGGGCGCGCGATTTGGGCGAGGCACTGCGCCGAATCGGTGAGGGCGCCGCGATGATGCGCACAAAAGGCGAGGCGGGCACTGGCAACATCGTGGAGGCGGTGCGCCATATGCGAGCCATCATGCGCGACATCCGCCGCATCCACAGTGCCCCCGAAGAGGAACTGATGAGCCTCGCCAAACAGCTCCAAGCGCCCTACGACCTCGTGGTGGAGGTTCACCAGACGGGACGGCTCCCCGTGCCGAACTTCTCTGCGGGGGGAATCGCCACACCTGCCGACGCCGCCCTGATGATGTGGCTGGGCGCGGAGGCGGTGTTCGTCGGCTCGGGCATCTTCAAGTCGTCCGACCCACGCCGACGGGCGAAGGCGATTGTGGATGCCGTGACCTACTACCGCGAGCCGGAAGTGCTGGCGGAAGTCTCCAAAGGCTTGGGCGAGGCGATGCCCGGCTTGGATGTGCGCAAGCTCGCCGAAGAGGAACTGATGGCAGTGCGCGGCTGGTAAGCCCCCTTGCGCTCACTCAAGGCAACCGAACGACGCCCCCATCCAGCAAGGGTGGGGGACTTTGCAAGCGATGAGTATCCGTGTTGGTGTATTAGCCCTTCAAGGCGATTTTGAGAAGCACGAGGCGATGCTGGAGCGACTCGGAGTCGCCCACTGCCAAGTGCGCAAGGTCGCCGATTTAGATAGCGTGGACGCACTTATCCTGCCCGGCGGCGAGAGTACGACCATCGGCAGGCTGATGGCACGCTACGGCTTGGACTGCGCTATCCGTGAGCGCGCTGAGGCGGGCATGCCCGTCTACGGAACCTGCGCGGGCATGATCCTGCTCGCCAAAGAGATTATCGGGAGCCAACAGGAGCGGTTGGGGCTGATGGATATCGCTGTGCTCCGCAACGCTTTCGGGAGCCAGATTGATAGCTTCGAGGCGCCGCTGCCCTTCAGACCGCTGGGCGACGCTGAGGTAACCGCCGTGTTCATCCGTGCGCCGATTGTGCAGAGCGTCGGTGAGGGCGTGGAGGTACTCAGCACCTTCGAGGACAAAATCGTTGCGGTTCAGCAAGGCAACCTGCTCGCCACCGCCTTCCATCCCGAACTCACCGACGACCCCCGTGTCCACGCCTACTTCCTCAGCCTGGTTCAGAGCCGAGTGTAGGGAGGGCAAGTTCGGGTATCCTATACGCCGGCGTATCTGAGCAGGCAAGGGATGGCATCGGTACTGACACGCATTCGGCTGAACGGATTCAAAACCTTCGCCCAACGCACCGAGATTGCCCTGACGGGACCGTTGAGTGCGGTGGTCGGTCCCAACGGTTGCGGAAAGAGCAATCTGGTTGACGCGCTGGTGTGGGCGCTCGGCGAAGTGAACATCCGCACCCTGCGCGCCACAACCCCCACCGAAGTCCTGTTCAACGGTTCCAGCACACACAAGCCGATGGGGCTGGCGGAAGTCGCCCTCTGGTTCAACAACGAAACGCGCTGGCTCCCGCTGGAGGTGGACGAGGTACAGATTGTACGCCGATTGTATCGATCGGGCGAGTGGGAATGCTGGATTAACAAGACCCCCGCACGGCTCAAAGATGTGGCAGACCTGTTCGCAGGCACGGGGCTGGGACGCGGGGGCTATGCCATCGTGGGCCAGGGCGAGATCGAGGCGTTCCTCAACGCCAACCCCGAAGAGCGGCGCAAATGGCTGGAGGAGGTCGCCGGGGTCAGCCTGTACCGCAATCGCCGACGCGAGACCCTGCGCGACTTAGAAGCGACCCGTATCCACCTCCAGCGCATAGAAGATGTCCTGCGCGAGTTAGACCGCCAGCGCGAACCCCTGCGCGAACAAGCCGAACGCGCCCTCGTCTACCGCGAACTGCAAAAACAGCTCCACCAGCTGGAACGCCAGCGTATCGCCTACGAGTGGCTCCTGACCCACCAGAACCTTCAGAACCTCAGCACCGAACGCGAGAGCCTGCGCCAGCAGGTCATCCAGATTGAACAGCTCATCGGCGACCTGGAACGCCAGTCCGACCAGTACGGCACGCAGATTGGCGCGATGGAGGCGGAGATGGACACCCTGCGCTCGGTTCTGCAGGCACTGCTCAGCGGTGAGGAACGGCTCACCGGGCAACTCTCGGCACTCAACGAGCGCGAACGCACCCTCCAAGAGCTCAGCCACGCCCTCGCCGATGAACAAGCCAGTTTAGAAGAACGCGAGCAAGCCCTTCTGAAAACGCTGGAGGAGCTGGAGACCGCCTATCAGAATGCCCACACGCAAGCGGAGCAGATGGCACCCCAGATTCGGCACGCCCAAGCGGAGGCGGATGCGCTCGCCCAACGACGCACCGAACTGAACCGTCAGTACCAGTCGGCGCTGTGGCAGCAAGCTGAGCACGCGCAGAACCGCCAACGGCTGGAGGCGCTCCAAGCCCAAATCGCAGACCACCAGAGCCAGCAACATGCGCTCCAGAGCCAGCTCGAGCGCGCGTCCGCATTGGATGAGCAGGCACGCCAGCAGGAGGAACACGCCCGCGCCGAAGTCGCAACGGCACAGGCGTCAGCACGCAGTAGCGAACAGGCTCTGCAACACCATCAACGCACCCTGCAAGAGGCGATGCGACGCCACGAGACGCTCAAGACCCGCATCCGCGCGCTGGAGGCGAGCCTGATGTCGGGGGAGGGAGCCAGCCCACCCGTGCGTGCGCTCCTGCAGGCGGTTCAGCGCGGCGAACTGCGAGGTGAGTTCGTGCCGGTGGGGGCGGTGCTAACGGTGCCTGAACCTCTGCAAAAAGCCATCGGCTCGGCACTGGGGGGTTCGGTCAATGAGCTGATTACCCCCAACGAGCAGGATGCCCAAGCGGGCGTGGAGTGGCTCAAACGCACGCAATCGGGTCGGCTGACTTTTCTGCCGCTGGATTTGCTCAAACCAGCACCCGTCTCACCCCTACCCAAAGAGTCGACGGAAGGGGTCATCGGGGTCGCCAGCGAGCTGGTACAGACTGAAGCGTGCTACCAGCCCGTGGTTCAGCACCTGCTGGGGCGCGTGCTGGTGATGGAGAGTCTCCAACACGCCGTTCAACTCCTGCGTAGTCTGCGCAGGACCGGCAAGCCTATCGCTTATAGCCGGTTCGTGACTTTGGAGGGCGAAGTCCTTCAGGTGTCGGGCGCTATCAGCGGCGGCTCGTCTAAACAGGAACGCCACAGCCTGCTGAACCTGCGTGCCGAGTTAGACCGCGCCCGTCAAGAGGCTCAGCAGGCAGAGGAAACGGTCGCTGAGGCGGAACGCGGTCTGGAACAGGCTCAGCAGACCCACCAACAGCACCTGCAGGATTTGGAAGGCGCCCGCACACGCCTCCAAGAAGCGACGCAGGCGCGCATCCACGCCGAAAACGAACGCCGCCTGCACGAGCGCGAACTCCAGCACCACCAGCACCAACTATCGCATCTCCAAGCTGAACACGCGCGGCTTGCACAGAGCCTTCAGCAGGAAGTGCCCGACCCCGCTCCCCTCCAGACGGCACTGAGCGAGGCGGAATCGGCGCATCAAGCGGCGCTCCAGACCCTCTCCGACCTGAAGAGCCGCTATGACCAAGCACGGCGCGAGAGCCAGAGCCTGCAACAACGCATCCACCACGAACGGAGCCAGCTGGAGCAGGTGCGTGCCCGCCGACACGCTTTGGCAACGCGTACCCACACGATAGAAACCGAGTACGCCCAGATTGCCCAGCAACGCCAGAGCCTGCAAGCCGAACTGGAACAGACCCAAGCGCGCGCCAATGCCACACGCCAACAGCTGGAGGTGATGCGCACCCAACGCCAAAACCTGCTGGAACAGAGCTTCCAGATTACCGACCGTATCCGCACCCAACGCACGGAACTCCAAGCCATCATCGAACGGGAGCGCTCGGTGGAGCTCCAACTGGCACGGACGGAAGTCCGACTGGCTGACCTACAGGAGACATGGGCACAGATGGCACCTGATGAGCCTCTGCCTGAGCCGACCGAACCGCTGCCTGACCGCCCGCCCGTTGCCCGCTCTGAGATTGAGAAGCTGCGCCGGGCACTCAACGAGATGGGCGAAGTGAACCTCGGCGCCACCGAAGAGTACACCCGCCTGACCGAACGCTACGAATCGCTCCAACACCAGCAGAGCGACCTCGTGGCAACCTGCCAGCAGCTGGAGCAGAACCTACGCGAGATCGACCAGCGCGCCCGTGAGCAGTTTCTGGAGACCTACCAAGCCGTGCGCCGGGCGTTCCAAGCGCGGTTCACACGGCTCTTCGAAGGCGGTTCGGCAGACCTCATCTTGGACAACGAGCGCGACCCCCTCTCGGCTGGGGTGATTGTGGAGGCGCAACCGCGCGGCAAGCGTCGCCAGCGTCTGGAGCTGCTCTCAGGGGGTGAGCGCGCCTTGACCGCCCTCGCCCTGCTGTTCGCCTTCTCCGATGTGCGCCCCACCCCTATCCTGATTCTGGACGAGGTGGACGCCGCTCTGGATGGGCGCAATGTCCAGCGGTTCGCCGACCACCTCAAAGAGATGGCTCAGCACTCCCAAATCTTGATTGTGACCCACAACCCCATCACCAGCGCCGTTGCCGATGAGTGGCTGGGAATCTCTATGACGGGTGGGGTGACCCGCGTGGTGCCCTATGTACCCCGCTTGAACGGCTCAGATGGCAACAACGCTGACCTCTCCCACGCCGTTGTGTTGCGCGAAAGTGAGTCGGGAATCCGCCCCTAACTCAGCGTCCGGTGTGTACCTGCGAGACGACCATCATCTCCTCGCCCATGCCCATCATGCGGGTCGCTTCGGTGGCAGTGTCGGGTTCTGCCTGTGCCTCCAGCGCCGCACAAGGGGTACCGAACGCAGGCAGGGCATAGGGCATGTGAGTGCGTCCCCGTGCGAGGATATGCTGCGCATTCGCACAGTCGCCCTCGTAAGGGATGCCGTGGTTCCAAGGCACCCATGAGCGCGCATTACAGTAGTGGCTCACGAACGCTCGGCGGAAACGGTCGGTCGTGCGGTTGGGATAGGAGCGATGGAGCAGGTGCCCCTCAAAAAACACCACATCGCCCGGCTCCAAAACCACGGGGATTGGGGGCGGATATTTGCGCACGACCTGAGAGAGGGTGTTTACCTCATCGTCCAAGTGGCTCACATGCTCCACTTCGTGCAGGTCTTCGAAGGCGCCGTCGGCATGGATAATCCCCCGCACCCCTTGAGGCGGATAGATGGGTTCACAGTTTGAGCCGGGCACCACCCACAGGCATCCGTTCTCCTCGTCGGCGCGGTCTAAGGCAATCCACGCCCCAATCAGCGTGTCGGGATAGGTGGTGATATAGTAGGCGTCTTGGTGCCAACCCTGACCGCCCTTGCCCGGCGGATTGAGGAAGAGCATCGTCTGAAGCGCCAGCACATCGGGACCAATCAGGGCTTCCAGGATGTCCAACACGCGCGGATGGAGCATATACCGCTCCGCGATGGGATGCACCCGATGGAGCATATGGATACGGCTGAAGCGGGCGAAGAGCTGTTCTTCAGTCGCATCAGGTGGCGGAGGTTCCATCCCCGGCAACAGCTCACGCCCATATAGGAGGTCGGTCGCAAACTGGAGCAGTTCCTGAACTTCGTCTGGAGCCACCACGCCCCGCGCAATCAAGTAGCCGTTGCGCCGATAGAAAATGTACTCTTCCACCTTGACCCGGTATCGGTCAGGGCGGTCTACCGCTTTGGCTCGGTACATAGTTATCACCTACCTTATAAGAGTAGGCTCATCCTGCGCCGATTCCTGCACCCAGCGTCCTATACTTCCCCGATTTGACCCGCCAGCACATTCAGAATCCGACGACGGTACTCCAGATATTCGTCCTTCTCGCGCCCATAGTAGACATGGTTCGTGAGCAGGATGAGCGTCATCTCTACTTGGGGGTCAAACAGCAGGACGGTGCCGGTGAAGCCTGAGTGCCCCACACAGCGCGCTGGGAGCAGGTCGCCCCGTGGTAGGAGCGGGTTCGGATGCGCGAACAGTCCGAGCGTGTGCTGGGGCTGAACCGAACCGACCGAATGGGGCGTCAAAAACGCCTGAACACTATAGTACGACAGCAGGGGACGCCCCCCAGCCAGAATCATACGGGCGTAGCGGATGAGGTCGTCCAGTGTGCCGAACAGCCCTGCGTGCCCTGCAAAGCCGTCCATTGCATGCGCGTTCTCATCGTGAACCTGACCAAGCAGGAGCTCCCCTTCACGCGATTCGGAGTGCCCAGTGGGGGCAATCTGGTCGCGCCACTCTACAGGGGGATTGTAGGTCGTGTGCTGAAGCCCCAGCGGCTCGGCAATCTTCTCACGGTACAGGTCGCACTGGGTGCGTTCGTAGACTTTTTCCAGGATAGCACCCATCAAGATGTATCCTGCGTCGCTGTAGGTGTAGCCTGCGCCCGGCTGGCGGATGAGAGGCGTTTCCAGAACCGCTTGAATGACCGCATCGTGCCCCTTCGCTTGGCGGTAGTAGGCGCGCCATGCAGGTAGCCCTGAGGTATGCGTGAGTAGATGGCGTACCGTGACCCCCTTGAGGTGGGGCGCGTTGGGGAAGAAGCGCACGATGGGGGTCTCCAGCGTCAGTAGCCCCTCCTCCAGCGCCACGAGGGCGAGGGTAGTCGTGGAGAGCGGCTTGGTCAACGAGGCTAAGTCGTACAAGGTACTGGAGCTGGCGACGGCATCGGTTTCAGGGTTCGGCTTGCCCCATGCGCCCTGATAGCGCACGCGCCCGCCCATCAACACCGCACACACCGCACTGGGAAAAACTTGCTCCTGAATCGCACGCTCCATCAGTCGGTCTAATGTCTGGCTCATCGGCGCGAAGTATACCCCCATCAGGTACAATCTTCCTGAGGTGCAACGATGAATTGGAGACTACCTATCTTGGGGCTGATGGTGCTGAGTTCGCTCTCGCTTGACCTGACCGCCCAACGCTCCCTCACTGCCGAACAAATCTTAGACCGAATGACCCAAGCATCTGCCAGCAGGGAGGCGTTGGCGAAAATCCGTACCGTGCGCATGCGAGCCACCATCACTTACCCCAGCCAAATCTGC
>JBDNDR010000087.1:0-7656 GCA_046718995.1 Fimbriimonadales bacterium | reverse complement strand
CCTGCTGGAAAGGCAATGTGCGCGAACTGGAGAACACCATCGAGTCGACCGTCGTGCTGGCGCCGCCCGACGCAGAAATCCTCCTGCCCGAACATCTGCCCCCTTCTGTGCTGGAGGTCAAGACCTAACTGGGGCTATTCAGGATTGCTGGCGCGCATCAGCCGGTCTCTTACCGCGCGTGCCAAGCCCTCCGCAGGGGGGAGCGGGGCAACAATCGCCTGAACACCTTGACCCTCCAGCCAGCGCAAGCCGTAGAACAGCTTCTGAGCGAGGGTATCCCACTCGCCCCAACTGCCCCACTCAAAGACCACTAACTGCTCACTGGAGGGAAGGTTCCATTCTCGGGGGCGCATCACGCCAACCCACTCGTGCTGAGCTAAAGCGTCCTTGACCGTGCCGTGGAACGCCTCAGGGGAGGGCGCACTCAGGAGTAGGGGCACACGCGGCGCGTAGTGGCGTGCCATCGTGCCCGGAGCAGGTAGTGCCATCCCACCGGGCAACATCTCGGTCAGGAGCCGCACGGTACCGATGGTCTCCTCAATCGCCTCCAAGGGCACGGCGCCCGGGCGCAGTAGAGTTGGTGGCTCGGTCGTCAAATCCACGATGGTCGACTCGACCCCGTGAGGCGTCTCACCTGCGTCCAGCACCGCTTCTATCGTGCCTGCCAAGTCGTGCAACACATGGTCGGCGTTCGTGGGGCTGGGGCGCCCGAAACGGTTGGCGCTGGGGGCGGCGATGGGCACTCCGCTGGCGTGTAGGAGCGCCTGAGCCACAGGATGGCTCGGCATGCGCACCCCAACCGTATCGCGTCCTGCGGTGATAATGGACGATACTCGGTCTGACTTGGGCAAAATCAGGGTGAGCGAGCCGGGCATAAAGCGCTGAATCAGCGGTAGCGCTAAGTCGGGCAGGGAAGAGGTCAGCTCCAGAATCTGTGAGGGGCTTGCAACATGCACAATCACAGGATCCCAAGCGGGGCGTCCCTTCGCTTGGAAGATGCGCTGGACGGCAACAGGATTGTAAGCATCCGCACCTAAGCCATAGACCGTCTCAGTGGGGAACGCGACCAACCCGCCCGAGCGGATAATGGCGCCTGCCTGTTCAATAAGGGGACGGTCGTGGGCGTCATCCCCTGTCAGGATTAGCCTTTGAGTCAACACCACTCACCTCCCACGAGAGCGTGTAATTTGGACTCCTGCACGCTCGGTTATGGTTCCCGTGGGTGGGAGACGCTTCATCACGCGCAGTTGCACTGCCTGGATTCGGGGGAATCGTTCTAAGATTGCTTGGCACATCTGCTCGGCTAAAGTCTCCAGCAGGCGCACTTTCTGTTGGGTGCCGAGCTGAATAACTAGCCGTGCGAGGTCGCCGTAGCTGACCGTGTGGCGTAGGTCATCGGTTCGCCCTGCTTCGGCAAGGTCAATCTCTGCGACGATGTCCACCTGATACCGATGCCCAATCGCTTGTTCGGCATCGGGCACCCCATGATAGCCATAGAACTCCACACCTTCCACGATGAGATAGTCCGATGAGGATACCATAGCCTGATTCTACCTGCTTTTTTTCAGTGCATTTTCAGTGGGGGGATGTACCCTATGTTCACCTTGCTAAGGAGGTATCTAATGAATAGCTGGTGGTTAATCGAGGCAGAGCCGTGTAAGTTGGACGAAGCGATGGTGGAGCAGATGCTCACCTTCGCAAGACGCCTTGCCGAACGACTGATTACGCGATGGAACACACGCTGGATTTCACCGTTGAGCCAAGCGGACTGCGAAGACATACTGAGTGAGGTGTCTGTCGCTGTGTTGCGGTTCAAACAACCCGAAGATTGCCCGGATTGGCGTCCGCTGTTGACAGGGTTCGTCAAACAGGTCGCTTGGCGCACCTATTGCCGTTGGCAAAAGCAACGCCGCTATGAACTCAGCTTGGACGAAGTTGCCGATCTGCTTTATGAGGAGGTCACTTCCCCTATCGACGAACAGAGCGAACTGGTTCAGCAAGTTGCCCAGTGCCTCTGCACGATGCCCCGACACCATGCGCTTGCCCTCCTGCTCCCGATGGAGAGCGACCTGCGCGAGACACTGCTGGAGCAAGGAGGTCGCTTGCTTAGGGAGACGCTAAACTGGGAAGCACTGCCCCTGAGTGAGGATACCGAGCTATTGAGCGATGCCCAGATTGCGCAGCTGCTCCACCTGACCCCACGAGCGGTCATCCGAGCGCGCCAACACGCCCGTGAGAAAATCCGAGCGAAACTGTGCTATAATACGCAGGTGGTTGATCCAAATGCGTAATCAGCCAACTAACACGCGTTTCTGTGTACCGCTATACCTCTGAAAGGTGATAGGATGAGACACATAACATTTTGGGGATTGCTCGCTTTAGGTGGGTTTGCGGTTGGCTGGTCTCAAAGCAGTGTTGCGATTAACATCAGCCTAACCAACCCTGTGACTAACACCTACACGATGCAGGTGACCAACAACAACTCGGGGAGCTGGGCGATAGACCAGCTGCATGTGCTGTTCACGACGCCTGGGGTGTTGACTTCGGTCTCGGCGCCTGCGAACTGGCTGGTGCATTTTGATGTGCCCTGGGACGCCATCCCGCACGCGCTCCGCTATGATACCACCGTTGCCTCCGCGCGCATTCAGCCCGGACAGACGAAGACATTCCAATTCAAGATGAATGTGCCCACTCCCGTCGAGGACTTCTACATTCAGTTCCGTTCGGTGGATGGGACGACCACCAAAGAGTATGCCGAGCGTATCAAGATTCTTCAACCGTTGGATGTGCCCTCCGATGCGCCACTAAGCAAGCAGGTGTCTGTTCCAACCCCAGGTCCCGGGCTACAGGGGGCACTGTTTCTGAACTGGGCGTTTGATTTCACCGTGCCGACCCTGAAGTACCGGCAGATCCTGAGCGCGCCCGGCGATGAGCTGGTCTTGGATGAGGTGTTCTACCCTGAGATACCTGAACCGCCCCATCTGGAACATTACTTTGTGGGGAGTGTGGAACGCTCGGTTGAGGCGCCGATTGACCAGTCTGGACAGTTCTATACCATCTGCACGCGTGGCTCACTGTGGAATGGCAACGGGGCGGGTATCTCTGGGCTTTACTGGACGCGAGAGAGTGCGCGGTTTGACCGCCCCGGTGTTCGTTGGCAGATAATGCCTTCGCTTCCCCAACGCGATGGGACTCGAGTGGTCAAGATACACCTCACGAACCGGAGCCGGTCGCCCATAGTCGGGAATGCGCATTTCTACTTCTTCGGGAGCCAGATGCTGGACTGCGGTGCGGCGCTTCGGGGATGGATGGATGTCGTGCGTCCCAGTCTGACCTTCGCCGTGGATTTGGCGCCCAACGCCAGCGTGGTGCAATCGTATGTGATTCCCGCTAACACACCCCTACGACGCTTTTTCTACGGAGCCATCAAGGTCAGCGAAAGGGCTATGCCTACGCCTACCGAGTACTACTTCTCGGTTGCGGAGGTGAACGCGCCCCTGCTGGTGGGTTATTTCAATCCACCGAGCGCGCGCCCTGCAGATGTCCAACTCCTGAACACGCTGACCGGAGAGACCTATAACTTCACCGTGTCGTCCAACGCAGATGGGGTGTGGAAACTCCCTCTCCAAGCGGGTATGGAAGCCCTGTTCAGCTCAAACGAGGTCTACCAGCCCATCTGGCGCGTCAAGGTCAAGCCAAGAGGAGCGCTCTCGCAAACCTTTACGAATGTGTTGGTGCCGGGTGGCGATACGATTGACCCCTACCTGCGCGCTAATCTCATTCTGGGTGATGTGAACGGCGATGACTGTATTGATGACGCCGATTTGCTGGAGGTGCTGTTCCAGTTCGGTCAGTCGGGCACGAGCCTTTCAGGTGACCTGAACCGGGATGGCTTGGTGGATGATGCCGACCTGCTGATTGTACTATTCAACTTTGGAGCTGGGTGCTAAGGTTGGTCGGACTCTTTCCCGTGAGACGCTCAATCCAATCGCCACTCGAAGCTACTGCGTGGGGTCTCCCATAGGCAGACCCGGTACAGCTCGGCAGGGGCAGGCACTTGGGGTTGGAGGCGTTCCACAATCCACGCCACCAAGTTCTCAGTGGTGGGAACGACGGTGTCAAACGGGGGCACCTCCTCGTTGAGGTAGTGGTGGTCTAACACCGTAATCACTTCGCGTTGGACGATGGCGTCTAAGTCGGTGATATTGATGACCATGCCGGTGAGGGGGTCAGGCACTCCACGCACCGAGACCTCCAAGCGATAGTCGTGCCCGTGCCCATACGGGTTCGCACACTTGCCGTAAAGGGCGCGGTTCTGTTCCTCGCTCAGCGCTGGGTTATAGAGCCGATGGGCAGAGGAGAACTGGTACTGGCGCGTGAGGTAGACCACGCGTGTCGAATCGGGACGCTCCTCGCCGTGGTAGGCAGAGGCGAGAGTCTCCGACTCGTGGACTTCCACGCTCTCTACGGGGGCGCCCATCTCGGTGCGCAGGATGCCCCAGAGATACAGCGCCAGGTTCTCGGTGGTGGGCAGATTCTGTTGGAAGTGCGGATGTTCCCGATTGAGACATCGGTGATCCAGCTCGCGGTTGATGCGCTCGCGCACTCTCTGTTCCAGCGCTTGCCAATCGGCGGGGGATGAGCTGTCGGAGGAGCGGTAGGTGATGCGCACACGGTAGTTGTGTCCGTGATGGCGTGTTGTACGCCCGAACCGTTGCCGATTCTCGGCTTCACTCAGGGTATCCAGCCAATAGAAATGGGAAGCTTCAAACGCGAACCACTGTGTCGCGAAGCGCATAACCTGATTGTACCCTGAAGCCGTTGGGAAAATCACCCCCAGTATGGAAAAAATCGGTTAGAAGCGAGGAGATGAACCATGCCAACACTAAGTCAACGCGTAGGAAGTGCTGAAGAACTGATTACCCGCCTGCAGGATTTGCCGAGCTTGCCTGCGGTCGTGATGCAAGTCTACCAGATGGCGGATGACCCGAATGTCCACGCGCAACAGATTGCTCAGACCATCAGTAAGGATCAGGGCTTTACAGCGCGGGTGCTGAGGATTGCTAACTCGGCTTACTATGGGATGACGCGTCAGGTCTCGACCATAGATGAGGCAGTTGTTGTTTTGGGGATGAATACCGTAAAGAATTTAGCGCTGATTGCGGCGACCTATCCGCTGTTCCAGCGTGCTTTGATAGGGTACACCCCGCATGTGAGTGGGTTATGGACACACTCGCTGGCGGTGGGGCTGGTGGCTCAGCTCGGTGCGCGCCGGTTCGAGAGTAAGTTGCGCAACGAAGCGTTTACCGCTGGGCTACTGCATGATATTGGCAAGCTGGTGATTAGCTCTTCGCTAAGCAGTTGGATGGGTGAGCTCCACGAGTTGGTACACGGGCGCAAGTTGTCTGTGCATCAAGCCGAGAAGGAGCTGTTCGGGTTTACCCACGAGGAAGTGGGAGCGTTACTGATTGAACGCTGGAAGCTCCCGACCCGTATCGCCCAGATGATACGCTATCATCATCAGTCGCTGGAGACCAACGATATGAACTGCGCCCTGATTGAGTACGCCGACCACTGCGCGAACCGGCTGGGCTATATGATGAATCCCGAAGCGCCTGAGGAGCCGTTCGACACGCGCGTGCTCAATGTGCTGGGCATGAGCTTGGAGGAGTCGGAGCTGTTCCTTCAGCAAGCGGGCGAGATGTTGAAAGCGTCCCAATCGCTGTTCACGCTCAAGTGAGTTTCGTGTGGGAGGGTTCTCACGCGCCGTTCCCCAGTGGGCGGGGAGCGGCGCGTTTGATTATGTTAGGGATAGATGCCCCGAATGGTGGTCGCTTCAGCAACCCGCTGGACACCGATGATGTAGGCTCCCATGCGTAGGTTCACATGGTTCTGCTCGGCGGTCTGTACGACATGCTGGAAGCTCTTGCGCATGGCGCGCTCCAGCTTCTGATTAACCTCATCTTCCTCCCAGAAGAAGGCTTGGAGGTCTTGAACCCACTCAAAGTAGGACACGATAACGCCCCCGGCGTTCGCCAAGATGTCGGGCACGACCAGCACGCCTTTGTCATCTAAGATGGCGTCGGCATCGGGCGTGACGGGTCCATTGGCACCTTCCACGATGACGCGTGCTTGGATGCGCTCGGCGTTCTCGTTGGTAATCACGCCGTGCAGTGCGGCGGGCACCAGCACATCGCAGGGCAGCTCCAGGAGTTGCTCGTTGCTTACGAGTTCCGCATCGCGGTAGGCTTGGATACATCCGTCCCGTCCAGCGCAGTGGAGCAGGCTCGGAATATCCAAACCGTTGGGGTTATAGATGCCCCCGCGCACATCGGAAATCGCCACGACTTTGGCACCTGCCTTGTGCATCAGTTTCGCCGTTGCGGAGCCGACATTCCCGAAGCCTTGAATGGCGACGCGTGCCCCTTCCAACTGGGAACCGAGTAGCTTGAGCGCTTCGTGGGCAACAACAGTGATCCCGCGCCCAGTGGCTTCTAAGCGCCCCTCGGAGCCACCCACAGCAACTGGCTTACCCGTGACCACAGCTGGCACAGTGTAGCCCTTATGCATGGAGTAGGTGTCCATAATCCACGCCATCACCTGAGGGTTCGTGCCGATGTCGGGTGCCGGAATGTCGGACTCCGGACCAATCATAATAGAAATCTCGGTGATGTAGCGTCGGGTGAGGTTCTCCAGCTCGTGGATCGAGAGGCGTTTCGGGTCGCACACCACACCGCCCTTAGCACCGCTATAGGGAATGTTGACCACGGCACACTTCCAGGTCATCCACATCGCCAAAGCGCGCGTCTCGTCCAGAGTGGTTTCCGGGTGGTAGCGGATGCCTCCCTTTGCAGGACCGCGTGCGGGGTTGTGGTGGACGCGGAACCCGGTGAAGACCCGAATGGAACCGTCGTCCATCTTGACAGGGAAGTTGACCGTGAGTTCACGGCGGGGGTGCTTGAGAACCTCCACCATAGAGCGGTCTAAGTTCAGGTAGTGTGCCGCCGATTCTAATTGGCGAATCGCAATCGCGTAGGCACTCTTCTCTTCAGTATGACGCTCAGCGGCGAGCATGGTCTGCGACATCGCAGTGATTCCTCCTATTGTTTAGTGTATGGTTGCGTTTTAGAGGTTCCATTGGCTTTGTTCATCCTCCTGTTCAGGCGGGATTAGTCGTCGGATTAGCCCGAACATCGGCAACGCTATTAGGCAATTATACACCAGAATCCCAAGCGAAGTTTCCCAATAAGCGCTCCCGCCGATGCTCGGGGCAAACAGATAGAGCAAGGCTTGGCTCACCAGCGTGCCGAGGGCGACCGCCACCGCGCCAGAGCCGAAACTGTGGGGCGAGAGAAGCTGGGGCAGATGCGACACCAGATAGGCGCTGACCAATCGGCTAAGCAGAAGACTCCCCACCGTCTGGTCTATCAGGCTCGCTTGAATCAGACCGACCGTGAAACCGACCCATAGCGCGGTGGTTGGGGGCGAGAGAAAAGCCACGAGGGACATCATCAGCAGCCCAAAGTCAGGCGTTGCGAAACCGATTGCCATTCGGTGTGCCCAAACCCCTTGAGCGGCACATGCACAGACAAGTAGGAACCCTATCCAGAGCGTGCGCCCCCAACCTTGCCAGGTCACCAGACGCGCGACCCAGTG
>JBDNDR010000086.1:0-7691 GCA_046718995.1 Fimbriimonadales bacterium | reverse complement strand
ATACCGTGCAGTGGGAGAAGCGTACCGCCATCATCACGGGGGAGCGGGGCGAAGTGGTGTTCGAGCAAAAGGAAGTGGAGGTACCCGCCTTCTGGTCGCAACTTGCTACGAATGTGGTCGTATCCAAATATTTCCGTGGCGCTGTGGGCACACCCGAACGCGAGACCAGCGTGCGCCAAGTCATCGGGCGTGTGGTGAACACCCTCACCGAGTGGGGGCGCGCCATGAACTACTTCGCCTCCGAAGCCGACGCCGAAGCCTTCCGCGACGAACTGAAGTATCTTTTAGTCTATCAGTATGGCGCTTTCAATAGCCCCGTCTGGTTCAATGTCGGCATCGAACCCCGCGCACAGTGTTCAGCATGCTTCATCGTCTCGGTGGACGACACGATGGAGTCCATCTTAGACCTTGCGAAGACCGAGGGGATGATTTTCAAGTTCGGTTCGGGTTCGGGTTCTAACCTCTCCAATATTCGCGGTTCCCGCGAGCTGCTCTCGGGTGGTGGGCGCGCCTCGGGACCTGTGTCGTTCATGCGTGGATTCGACGCCTTCGCAGGGGTCATCAAAAGCGGTGGGAAAACCCGACGCGCCGCTAAGATGGTCGTGCTGAACATCGACCACCCCGACATCGTGGACTTCATAGAGTCTAAGGCAAAAGAGGAGCAAAAAGCGTGGGCACTGATTGAAGAGGGCTATGACCCCGGCTTCAATGTGCCCGGCGGAGCTTACGACTCGGTCTTCTTCCAAAATGCGAACCACAGCGTGCGCGTTACGGATGCCTTTATGCAAGCGGTGGAACGCGATGACGAGTGGGCAACCATAGCCCGCACGACGGGCGAGGTTATGGGGCGCTACCGAGCGCGCGACCTGTTCCGCAAAATCGCCGAGTCGGCTTGGATTTGCGGTGACCCCGGCTTGCAGTTCCACGACACCACGAACCGCTGGCATACCGTCAAGAACTCCGGTCCCATCAACGCCAGCAACCCGTGCAGTGAGTTCGTCTTCCTGGACGACACCTCGTGCAACCTGGCGAGCCTCAACCTGATGAAGTTCCGCCAAGCCGATGGGAGCTTCGACACCGAAGCGTACCGTGCTGCGGTCAGAATCTTCATCACCGCTCAGGAAATCATCGTGGATAACTCCACCTACCCCACCGAGAAGATAGCCGACAACAGCCACAATTTCCGTCCGCTGGGGCTGGGCTACGCCAACTTGGGCGCTCTGCTGATGTCGCTCGGCTTGCCCTACGACAGCGATGCAGGGCGCGCCTACGCCGCCGTTCTAACCGCTCTCATGCACGGCGAGGCGTATCGCCAATCCGCTCTCATCGCACGGGACTGCGGCAACCCCTTCCCCGGCTATGCGCTCAACCGCGAGCCGATGTTGGAAGTGATGCGCCTACACGCCGACGCGCTCAACCAAATCCAAGCGGACTATGTACCCGCCGAGCTAATGAAAACCGCTCGCGAGGTCTGGAACGACACGCTCAAGTTGGGCGAGAAGCACGGCTACCGCAACGCCCAAGTCACGGTGTTGGCGCCCACCGGCACGATTAGCTTCTTGATGGACTGCGACACCACGGGCGTCGAACCCGACATCGCCCTCGTGAAATACAAGACGCTCGTCGGGGGTGGCTTGCTGAAGATAGTGAACACAACGGTGCCGATGGCGCTCCAAACTTTGGGCTACGACTCCGAACAGATCGAAGCCATCACGCGCTACATCGACGAGCATGACACCATCGAAGGCGCCCCTTACCTGAAAGAGGAACACCTGCCCGTGTTCGACTGCGCCTTCCGACCTGCTAAGGGCACGCGCGCCCTTCCCCCGATGGCGCATGTGAAGATGATGGCGGCGGTTCAACCGTTCCTCAGCGGCGCCATCAGTAAGACCGTCAATATGCCCCACGATGCGACCCCTGAGGACATAGAGGAAGTCTATATGCAGGCGTGGAAGCTTGGGCTGAAAGCAATTGCTATCTACCGCGATGGCAGTAAGCGCACTCAGCCTCTCTCCACCAAGAAGCCCGATGAGGAGAAAGCGGACAAGCAGGACATCGCAGCCAGCCCTGCCCCGATGGTGGAGCGCCCTGTCCGCCGTCATCTGCCCGATGAGCGCAGGAGCATCACCCACAAGTTTAGCATCGCTGGGCACGAGGGCTACATCACGGTCGGCATGTACGAAGATGGGCGTCCGGGCGAGATTTTCGTCACGATGGCGAAAGAAGGCTCGGTCATCTCGGGACTGATGGACGCGTTCGCCACTGCCATCTCGCTCTCCCTGCAGTACGGGGTGCCGTTGGAGAAGCTGGTAGAGAAGTTCTCTTACACCCGATTCCAGCCCAGCGGATTCACCAACAACCCCGACATCCCTGTGGCGACCTCTATAGTGGACTACATTTTCCGATGGCTCGGAATGAAGTTCCTCAATCACAAGCCGCCCCAGCAAGCACCGCTGGATGAGGAGAATCTGACCCAATTGGCGATGGTGAGCCATCCTGAACCGCTGGGGATTCAAGGTGGAACCGCCGAGCCAGCCGTCTCGCCCGCTGGGCAGGGTGCGTTGACCACGGACTGGTCGCAACTGGTGAAGCTTCAGCAGGATGCGCCTCCCTGCCCCACCTGTGGGATGATTATGGTACGAGCCGGAGCGTGCCACCAGTGCCTGAACTGTGGCACCTCCTATGGCTGCGGCTAAGGCTTACTCCCCTATCCAGACCCTGACGGGAGCCAGGTCTCTGCTGGCTCCCGATTTTTACTGAGCAGGGGAGAAACCGTCCGCCCCGAAACAGATAGCGGTGTACCTGCTGGCGTTGGATTTAGGCACATCGGCGTGCAAGGTGGCGCTCACCACAACGGAGGGCACACTGATTCACAGCGTTGCCGAACCCCATCCCCTGCATCTAACACCCGATGGGGGCGCCGAACAGAACCCCCACGAGTGGTGGCATACCCTGACCTGTGCGGTTCGACGCCTTCTCGACGAAGTGAACATCCCGCGTGAGCAGGTGCGCGCCATCGTTAGCACGGCGCAGTGGGCGGGCACAGTGCCAGTTGACGCGCAGGGCGAACCGCTGGGCAACGCCCTCATCTGGATGGATACGCGCGGGGCACCTCACATCCGCGAACTCATCGGCGGATTCCCTAGCTTTGAGGGCTATCAACTCAGCAAGCTGTGGCACTGGCTCCGCCTCACCGGCGGCGCACCCACACGCTCGGGCAAAGACCCGCTGGCGCATCTCCTCTATCTCCAGCGAGAAGACCCCAACCGCTACCGTGCCGCGCACAAGTTCTTAGAGCCAGTCGCTTACCTCAACTTTCGGCTGTCGGGACGGTGGGTCTGCTCCTACGAGACTATCACCCTCCACTGGCTGACCGACAACCGCAATCTTCAACGGGTAGACTATCATCCCACGCTCCTCCAGATTGCTGGAATCCCGCGTGAAAAACTGCCCGACTTAGTGCCACCCACTACCGTACTGGGGCACCTGGTTCCGAAGGTGGCTCAGGAGTGGGGGCTTTCGGCAGAGACCCAGGTTGTGGTGGGCACCCCCGACCTGCACGCTTCAGCCATCGGTTCGGGAGGCGTGTTGGACTATGTACCCCACCTGGCACTCAGCACCTCAGATTGGATTACCTGCCATGTGCCGTTCAAGCGTACCGACCTGCTCCACAATATGGCGTCGCTCCCAGCAGGTATCCCGAATCGCTACTTTATCGCTAACGAGCAGGAAACTGCCGGCGCCTGCTTAGAGTTTCTCCGAGTGCAAATTCTCGGTTGGGATTGCACGCCCCAAGAAGCGTACCACCGAATGGATACGCTGGCTGAGCGGGTGCCCCCAGGAAGCGATGGATTGCTCTTCACCCCTTGGTTGGTAGGCGAGCGTACCCCTGTGGAGAACCATCGCCTCCGGGGCGGGTTCCATCACCTTGCACTGCACCATACGCAAGCTCATCTTATCCGAGCCGTGATGGAGGGGGTTGCGCTGAATGCACGCTGGCTTCTGGGCGCAGTGGAACGGTTCACCCGCCGACGCTTGGAGCCTATTCGTCTCATCGGGGGCGGTGCTAACTCATCGCTCTGGTGCCAGATGATTGCGGATATACTGGGGCGCGCTGTGCTCCAGATGGCACAGCCCCAATCGGCGACCGTGCGCGGGGCTGGTATGCTCGCCAGCGTGGCGATGGGCTGGAGCGATTGGCAAACCCTCGCCGACACAGTACCTGTGCAAGCGACCTTCTCACCCAACCCGGTCAACCGTACGCTCTATGATGAGCTGTACACCGAGTTCCAACGCCTCTACCGAATGGAACGCCGCTGGGCAAAGCACCAACGAGGTTGAACCCCACCGCCCAACGCTCAGGTAAAATACTCCTCAGGTGATACCAATGGGCGCTTGGGATGTGGGCGCGTTCGACAACGACGAAGCCATAGACTGGGTCAGCGACCTCATTGAGCAAGACGACCCCGCCCTGATAACCGGGGTCATCCAGTCCATCGTACGTTTAGGCGAAAGCGAGGAATATCTCGAGGCTGACCTGTGCAACGAAGCCATCGCTGCGATGGAGGTACTCGCCGCGCTCAAAGGCTCCAGTGCGCCTGACTTCCCTGAGGAGGTTCAGGAATGGGTCAGCCGCCATAGCCCACCCTCGCCCGACCTGGTCAAACTGGCTCTTCAAGCGCTCCACTTCATCCGAACCGACTCCGAACTCAAGGAGCTCTGGCAAGAGACTGACTACTTCGCCGATTGGAACGCCTTCTTAGATGAACTGGAGAACCGACTCAAAAGCGAATGAAGGAGGTGATGAATCGATGCGTATGCGTGTACGGGAACTGCGTCAGCGTCGCCACCGCCGTATGAAGCGGCTCAAGGCACGACGCAAGCAAGCGATGCAAAAGGCGACCCCTAAGACAACCAACTAAAACCTAAATAAGGAGAACCGTAGAATGAAACGAATCGGATTATGGCTAAGCCTGCTGGGTGTCAGCCTCCAAATCAGTGTGGCTGCCGACTCCAGCAGGAGCTGGTTTCGCCTCACTATCTTACACACGAACGATACTCACGGGCACCTTCTGCCCTTCAGTTATCCTGATGATGTAGCCCCCGACTCGCCGATTGCTCAGATGACCCATCGCCACAACATTGGCGGGGTTGCGCGCCGAGCCACTCTCCTGCGCCAACTGCGCGAGCAGCTCACGACCGACTCCAGCCGAACGCTCACGATTGATGCGGGCGACTATATGGACGGCACGCCGTTCTCGCTGGAGTTCTTTGGCGAAGCCGACCTCGCCACGATGAACGCCTGCGGCTACGAGTTCGCCACGCTGGGCAACCACGAGTTCAGCAACACACTCGCCCAAATCCAGAAACTGCTCCGTATGGCGAAGTTCCAGAATGTGCTTGCCAACGCGCGCCTGCGCAACACGGGCGAACCGCTCTGTCCACCGTTCGTCATCCACGAGGTAAACGGGTTGAAAATCGCACTGTTCGGGCTGGTCATCACGGACACCCAGAACTATCGGGGCGCGCGCGAGGGTGTGGAGATTCTGAACCCCTTCCAAGTGGCGCGCGAACTGGTGCCCCAGCTACGCCAGCAGGCGGATGTCGTGATTCTCATCTCCCATCTGGGCATCGGCGATGACCGCAGACTGGCGCGCGAGGTGCCGGGCATCGATGTGATTATCGGCGGGCACTCGCACACCCGCTTAGCACAGCCCGAGTTCATCGAGTGGCAGGGCAAAGACTCACCCAATCTCGGCGGTACCGTCATAGCCCAAGCCTTCCAGTGGGGCGGCGAACTGGGACGCTTAGACCTGCTGTTCTGGCGCAACCCTCAAACGGGCAGGCTGGAGCTCACGGGCTACCGCGGTCAGCTCATCCCCATCACCGCCGAAATCCCCGAAGACCCTGAGACCCAGCGTATTCTGAACCGCTATTGGAACCGAATCGCCAAGAAATACGGGCGTGTGGTGGGCTATGCCGAAGCCGACTTCGTCCAGCGAGGCGATGACCTCAGCGAATACTACCTCGTGGGCGATGCGGTGCGCACGATGATGAAAGTGGACTTCGACCTGCAGAACATGTTCGGCATCCGCATCCAACTTCCGCGCGGTCCCATCACCTACTACGACTTGGCGCGCATGATGCCGTTCGGCAACACGATTGTACGCTTTGAAATCAGCGGACGCGACCTGAAACGCCTGCTGGAGCGTCAGCGCCCCACAGTGAGCGGCATCCGCTACCACATGGAGAACCGCCAACTCGTGGAAGCCACCATCAACGGTGAACCCATCAAAGACGACGCCCTCTACAAAGGCACGACCAACTCCTACTTCGCCGACCGCTACCTGAAAGAGATGGGCATCTCCTATGTAGACACGGGCAAGGTTCTGCTCGATGTGGTGGCAGACTACATTCGCCAGCAGAAGCGTGTGGCACCCACCTTTGATGGCAGGCGTGTAGTGCGATGAGGGAGCGAGCTGTGAACTGGGAGCGTGCTATCTTGATTGTGTTGGACGGTTGCGGCGTCGGGGCAGCACCCGACGCCGAAGCCTATGGCGACATCGGTGAGAATGACCCCAACACGCTTAGCCACTTGGCTTCTGCGGTGGGAGGGGTGCAACTCCCGACGCTTCAGCGGATGGGGCTGGGCAACATCGTCGAGATGGAAGGTGTTCCGCCCCAGCCCGCTCCCATCGCCCATCACGGTAAGGTTCAGCCCCACTCCAAAGGCAAAGATTCGGTCACGGGGCACTGGGAGATGGTGGGCGTCCACACCGAAGTGCCCTTCCCAACCTATCCGAATGGCTTCCCACCCGACCTCGTCGAGGCGTTCGAAGCCCAGATTGGACGCAAGGTGCTGGGCAACTATCCCGCTTCGGGCACCGAGATTATCAAACAGCTCGGTGAGGAACACATACGCACTGGACGCCCCATCCTCTACACCAGTGCGGATAGCGTGTTCCAGATTGCCGCCCATGAAGCCGTGATCCCGCTGGAGGAGCTCTACCGATATTGTGAGATTGCGCGTGCGCTCCTTCAGCCCCCTCACCATGTCCAGCGAGTGATTGCGCGTCCTTTCATCGGGCAGGATGCGAACTCCTTCAAACGCACCGAAAACCGTCGCGATTTCCCTCTGCCACCGCCGCCGAACCTGATCGATGCGCTCGCTGAGCGGGGTGTGGGGGTGTATGGCATCGGCGTCGTGCCCGAGCTATTTGTCTATCGCGGGTTCCGCCATGCCGAACGCACTCAGAACAACCCCGACCACTACCAAGCCCTCCTGCGTGCCTTAGAGAGCGACTGCGCCTTTATCTTCGCCAACTTTGAGGACTTCGATATGCTCTATGGGCACCGCAACGACCCCGTGGGCTTCGCAAAGGCGCTGGAGGCGTTTGACGCAATGCTCGCCGACCTGTTGACACGCCTTCAGCCGACCGACCTGCTCATCCTCACTGCGGACCATGGCAACGACCCCGTCACGCCCAGCACCGACCACTCCCGCGAGTATCTGCCGCTCCTCATCTACCAGCGCGGTGTGGCTCAGGGTAGGGCTTTGGGGGTACGCTTCAGCTTAGCCGACATCGGGTCTACCATCGGACACCGATGGGGCATCCAACTCTCAGCAGGCGAGCCGATTGAGGTCTAATCGGAGGCTCTGATTGCTCCCGTCACCCTGAGCCATTCCTCCA
>JBDNDR010000085.1:0-7767 GCA_046718995.1 Fimbriimonadales bacterium | reverse complement strand
CGCGTACCTTGATGATGTACGCCATGTCGCCGAACGCCTCACGGAAGTTCAGCCCATGGTAGCTGGGGTCGGGTTGGGTAATCTGGGGGAACTTGCCGTTATCCCAGTTGAACTTGCCCGAGTCGACAATCACACCGCCGATGCTGTTGCCGTGTCCGCCGATGAACTTGGTCGCCGAGTGTACTACGATGTCCGCACCCCAATCAAATGGGCGAAGCAGGATAGGGGTGGGCACGGTGTTATCCACAATCAGCGGGATCCCATGCTCGTGAGCGATATTGGCGATGGCTTCAAAGTCGTGGACATCGAGCTTGGGGTTGCCAATCGCCTCGATATAGAGGGCACGGGTCTTGGGAGTGATTGCTCGGCGGAAGTTCTCGGGGTCGCGCGGGTCTACAAAATGCACCGTGATACCGAACTTTTGGGGGAAGGTGTATTTGAACAGGTTGTAGGTGCCCCCATAGAGGCTGGTTGTGGACACGATTTCGTCGCCCGTGTCGGCGATTGCCAAGATAGCGAGCGTTTCCGCTGCCTGACCCGAAGCCACTGCCAAAGCACCGATCCCGCCTTCCAACATCGCAACGCGGTTCTCAAAAACCCCTTGCGTAGGGTTCATAATCCGCGTGTAGATGAAGCCGGGCGTCTTAAGGTCAAACAGGTTCGCTGCGTGGTCAACGCTGTCAAACAGATACGAAGTGGTCTGATAGATGGGTACGGCGCGCGAGCCTGTCGCTGGGTCTGGCTCTTGCCCGCCATGCACACAGAGTGTGCCAAAACGCAAAGTAGAACCTTCCATATTGATGCTTACCTCCGACGGGGGGAAGTATACCTCTCTACATTCGGAACACACCGAACTTGGTTTCGGGTATCGGCGCATTACACGCCATAGAAAGCCCCAGTGCCAGCACGGTGCGGGTGTCAGCAGGGTCTATAATCCCATCGTCCCACAGGCGCGCCGAGCTATAGTAGGCGCTGCTTTCTTCAGCGTATTTGTCTAAGATAGGTTGCTTGAACGCCTCTTGCTCCTCTTGGCTCATGGTCTGTCCTTTGGCGGCGAGCTGGTCGAGTTTGACGGTCAGAAGCACATTTGCGGCTTGTTCCCCGCCCATCACCGAGATTCGAGCGTTGGGGTACATCCAGAGCAAGCGGGGCTGATAGGCACGCCCACACATCGCGTAGTTGCCTGCCCCATAGGAGCCACCAATGATGACTGTGAACTTGGGCACATTCGCATTCGCCACCGCCATCACCATCTTGGCGCCGTGCTTAGCAATCCCCTCGTTCTCATACTTCTTGCCCACCATAAAGCCCGTGATGTTTTGCAGGAACACCAGCGGGATGCGCTGTTGGCAACAGACCTCTATGAAGTGGGCACCTTTCTGCGCACTCTCCGAGAAGAGGATGCCGTTGTTGGCGATGATGCCCACAGGAAAGCCGTGGATATGGGCGAACCCGCAGACCAGCGTCGTGCCGAACCGCGCTTTGAACTCCACGAACCGGCTCCCATCCACCAGGCGCGCAATCACCTCACGCACCTCAAAGGGTTGGCGCGGGTCGCGAGGCAGGATCCCGTAAATCTCTGCGGGGTCATACAACGGCTCCTCCGGCGGGGCGAGCTCAAACGAATACTCTTTTTTGAGATTCAGATGGGCAATCAGGTCGCGGGCTATCTGGATGGCGTGGGCGTCATCGTCGGCGAAGTAGTCGGCAACCCCCGACAGGCGCGTGTGGACATCGGCGCCACCCAGTTCCTCAGCGCTGACGACTTCCCCTGTTGCAGCTTTGACTAAGGGCGGTCCGCCCAGAAAAATCGTGCCTTGCTGTTTGACGATGATGGTCTGGTCGCTCATTGCGGGCACATAGGCGCCACCTGCGGTACACGACCCCATCACAATCGCAATCTGATGGATGCCCTGCGCCGACATTTGGGCTTGATTGTAGAAAATCCGTCCGAAGTGGTCGCGGTCGGGGAACACCTCCGCCTGCAAGGGTAGGAACGCGCCGCCGGAGTCGACCATATAGACACAGGGCAGTCGGTTCTCCATCGCGATTTCTTGAGCGCGCAGGTGCTTTTTGACGGTTATGGGGAAGTAGGTTCCACCTTTGACCGTAGCGTCGTTGGCGATGACCAGGCACTCTTTGCCATGCACTACACCCACCCCAGCGACGACACCCGCGCAGGGGGCTTCGTTATTGTACATCCCATAGCCTGCGAGCGGAGCAATCTCTAGGAAGGGGGTATCGGGATCCAGCAGGGCGTCGATGCGCTCGCGGGCGGTGAGTTTATTGCGCGCGCGGTGTTTAGCCAGTGCTTCGGCTCCTCCGCCTGCCCGCGCCCATTCCAACGCCTCACGATACTGCTTGAGCAGGGTCTCGTAGTGGGCGCGATTCGCCTGAAACTCTGGGTCTTGGGTACGAACGGTACTCTGCAATACGCTCATCACGCAGGGGATTCGAAACGGTAGGCTCGATTCCTGCCATGAGGCTTTCCTCAAGAGTTAGTGATGCTGGTGAATAGTCACTGACCGATTAGTCTATGACTGACGATTCGGAGAAATTTGGGGATTTTTGCCTTAAAAAGCCCCTTCCCCTCTTGACAAATGGCGACGAGCCTGCTATTAATTGTTATAGAGCCATTGATGGCTCACCTTGCATTTAAGGAGGAGCAACGATGCAGAACCTGACTTTAGGTCGTTCGCTTGTGGTAGCGGCAATCGCTATCGTGGCAGTTGCTGGATGGTCGCAGAAGTCCCTTGACACCTCGTCGAACCCCCCGCTCCCTGTAATCAAGTTCCAGTCGCCTGAGGGTTATGTGCCCCAAGACTGGACTTTGCGTCCCCGCCCCGCAATTCAGTTCACCCCGTTTGAGATGGTCGACCCCACAACGGGGAAGCCAGTGAACGCTGAGGACATCATCGAAGTTAACGGTGTGAAGATGAAAGCTGGTGAGTTCTATCGCCAGCTGAACGCAATGGAACAGTGGCTGAACGAGCAGGGCTACACGCTCCGTAAAGACACTTACTTTGAGTACTACTCGCCGACTCTGGAAGACGAGCTTGCCAAATCCGAAGATTACATCAAGTGGCTTGAGGAGAACGCCCCCCTCAACGGCGATGTCTACGGTCAGTCGGGCGACTTCACGATGGCGAGTTGCTATAACTATGCCAACTCGTGGAGCACCAACTGGATAGGCAACTCGCTGTTTGGGATTCAGGCAGGTGCGGATATTGCGGCTCAGGCGTGTCTCAGCCCGCTGAGCGCGAATGTTTCGGGCAGTGCGGTACTGCGTGGACGCTTAGCCAACTACACTGCCGAGGTCGCTCGGGCGAACGGCTCGGCAGCAGCGGTAGCGAACCCGAACTCCACCGACTGGTCGTACCAAGTGGCGATTCAGGTACTGGGACGCCAAGTCTGGGGCGACTCGCGGTCGGGTCAACTCCCCTCCATCTTTGAGGGCTTCCAGCGCCAGTGGAATATTCCCATCGCTCAAGTCAACTGGAATAGCCCCGAGATACCCCTGTTCTGCGTGAATGTGTTGGGTATCAACATCTGCGCCAACGGGCAGGTCGGCGTTAGTGGACAGGTGAACTTAGCCGCTTCGGTTAACATTAACCTGTTCCAGCAACAGGCGACGGTTAATCCGTATGGCTCGATGAGCGGCTATGCGCGAGCGTGGCTCGGCGGCAGTGTGCTTATAGCGCGTGCGGAGGTTGGGGTTCGTGGCAACCTGAACTTCTTCAACGGCGGTCTCACGGGTGCTGTGAATGGTCAGCTGGGCTATGACGGCTCGCTCTACTACACCTTGAATGCCTCTTTGAACGCGAACCTCTCAGCCTTGAGCGGCAACTTACAGGGCTATGCTCGAGGCTGTGTCTGGGCTTTCGGTTGGCGCTGTGCCGAAGCTTCCACAACCCTGTTCAGCTGGAACGGTTGGTCGTATAACGGCACGCTCGCCAGCTGGCAGCGCACCTTCCGCTTCTAAGCCAATCCCAATAGAGCGTGGTTCTCGGCTAAGCTGGGAACCACGCACCACATGAAACGATGCTCAAAGAATATCAGGTTCACCTGAGAAGCCGTGTGCGCTACCCTGCTACGCTTCTGCAGGCTCTGACTGACCCCAATTCCCCTCAGGCACCGACCGCGACTCTCAATCTGCAGGTACGCTATAAGTTAGAAACCGTGCCGTTGCCGGTCGCGGGCGGTTGGTATCGCGCCCAATGGAGTGGTTGGCAAGCGTCCGGTGAAAATCCCTTTCTGGATTGGCAACGCCAAGCGCCGCTTGTCACGCCGTGGTTCTACCGAGTGCGCCCCGACGGAGTATTGGAACTTCTGCAAGAGAGCCAAGCACCCGGCTGGTATCACGGACTTCGCACCAGCGCCACTTGGCTCTTCCAGTGGGTCGCTCCAGATCCCAAACGCACTGCTTGGAACACAACCGAACCCTACACCTCCGGCGAGGTTCGCTGCGAATATCGCCAGTTGCAGAGAACCAACAAGGAAACCCTCTACTCTAAGCGGTTTCTCGGCTTAGTCAATCCTGTGCTTCAAGGCAACCTGACAATCCAGGTTTCGGGCGAGCTGCGCTACACCCTGCGCAACCGAGATCAGGTAATCGTAGCCGTATCGGGTTCCATTCGCGAGGCTTCGGTCTCAGAGGGTCGGGTGGTCAGCGAAACGGTGAACCAGGTTCAGGTGCGCTTGATACGCGAGCGTCCGGTATCAGACACTCAGCGCAGAGCCTGGGTATCTCAGTGGTCTCAGCTGCGCAGGGGCGGTCAGCTGCGCACGGTGGTTGCGTTGCCCTCACCTGAGGAGGAGCGCCTTGCCCGTGCCCGCGCTATGATGGGTCATCGTGCCCTACCCCAGCTGATTGAGGAAATCCGAGCCTTAGACAAACGCCCTCAGCCCGTAGAGAATGAACAGCTCATCCCGCTCCAGCTGGCTTTAGAGGGCGCCTTGACCCTATACCCCAAACAGGCAGAGGAGTTCGCCACCGCCCACCTCGCCCAAGTCGAATCGCCATCCCCCAGCTTCTGGGTCATCTTAGGGGCAGTAAGTGGGTCTGAGCGAGCCAGTGCAATTTTGTTGCGTGGCTTCGAGCAGGCGCGCTCGCGTGAGATTCAACTCCTCTTACTGCGACAGATGGCGTTCGCAGGGCGCACGACCGTACCGGAGTTTCGTACCCTCTGGACACGCTACCAAACCATCGACGACCCCGAACTGCGAACCCAGATGGAGCTCACGCTCTCGGTGT
This sequence comes from Fimbriimonadales bacterium, assembly GCA_046718995.1. GTDB lineage: Bacteria > Armatimonadota > Fimbriimonadia > Fimbriimonadales > GBS-DC > CAKZQI01. The sequence goes on along the minus strand of JBDNDR010000085.1, from coordinate 2,513 downwards.
GGGTAGCAGGACTGCCCACGCCGCTTCCCCCAGAAGCCCAGCAGTTCGTGGACAAAGCGATTCAAGCGATGAACGAGGCGGAACAGGCAGAGGACGAGAACCGCCTTCGCTATTGGATAGGGATTCTGGGGAACATGCGTCGGCAGGAGGTGCTACCGAGTTTGGAACGCTTGGCGCGTCGCGGGTCGGAGACACTCCGCAAGACCGCTGTAGAAGCCCTGCAGGCGTTCACCCAACCTGAGGTGACCGACCTGCTCGTCAAGCTGGTTCCGTTGGAGCCTGCACCCGCCGTGCGCGGAGCGATTGCCAAGGCGTTGGCTCAACGATGGACTCTGTCGCCTCAGGTGCCACAAATCTTGGAACGGCTTGTGTTCAACGACCCTGAGCCGGGCGTGCGGCTGGCAGTGGTGGATGCTTTGGTGGGGCTGGCAGCGCGCAACGATACTGCCCTGCGTCTACTCGTGCGGATCTCCAGGCAGAACTCGGAAGAGCGAGTGCGTCGCCAAGCGCTCATCGGGCTGGCAGCGCTCCACGCACAGGGTGTGTCTATTCCCAGAGAGTAAAAATAGAGACTTTCCCCTTGACAAGTGCCCAACCTGCTGGGGTATACTGTTAGCCGTCTGCAAGCGGGTGCAGACAGAAGGGACAATTGGAGTAGAGGTCGCGGATGAACAAGAGTACGGGACGCGAGACAGCCGGTCGATGACCGTCCCCGAAAGGGTTCTCCGCCGAAACTGTGAGTGGGATGGCACCCCTCACGGTTGGGCTGGATGGGAATACCATTCAGACTGTCGCCAGATGTTTGTCTGGCGGAGCGCTACTCACTTGGGGAACCCCGCACACCACCCCTCGTAGCGTTCGCCTCTCTCAACAGCGTCCCCCTAAGAAGGAGCCAACGCAATGCGAATCACACTGATTGGCTATGGACGCATGGGTCAGGCGGTCGAACGCATCGCCACCGGGCGCGGGCATACCGTGCTGGGGGCTATCCGACACACCACTCCGACCGCCGAACGCTTCGCCTTGGCGCGAGAAGCCGATGTGTTGATCGACTTCTCGCACGCGGACGCCGTACCCGAAACGGTGGCGCTGGCACTGCAAACGAACCGCCCTTTGGTCATCGGTACGACTGGCTGGGACGACCAGCGCGAATCGATCGCCCAGCAGGTACGCCAAGCGGGCGGGAGCGTGCTGTATGCACCCAACTTCTCCATCGCCGTGCAACGCTTTATTCACTACGCTGTCGCTCTGGCGAGTGAACTCCTACGCTTGGAGGGTTGGGATGTGGCGATGGAGGAGATTCACCACCGCGGCAAAGCCGATGCACCCAGCGGAACGGCACGCAAACTGGCAGACCACCTCATCGCACACCTCCAAACATCCCACGAGTGGGTTGCGGCGCCGCCTGCGCAAGGGCGTCTACCTCAGGAACAGTTCGTGGTGAGCGCCATCCGGCTCGGCACAGAGTTCGGTACCCACCGCCTGATGCTGGACGGTCCCTACGACTGGATCGAACTGACCCATCGTGCTAAGAGCCGTGAGGGATTCGCCTACGGTGCGGTTCGCAGTGCGGAATGGCTCCCCCAGCACCCGGGCTTCTGGAGCTTCGAGCAGGTGCTGGAGCGTGTGCTACAATCCTAAATCACAGGGAGGACAACGATGCGAACGATGCCTTTTAGAGGACTGGGCGTGGCGATGGTCACGCCATTTAGAAACGACTATACGGTCGACGAACCCCGTCTGAGACAACTGGTAGACCGCCTGATTGCGGCGGGGGTGGATGCGCTGTTGCCTGCTGGCTCCACGGGTGAGGGGGCGACCCTGACCCACGAGGAGCATCGGCGTGTGATGGACATCGTGCTGGAACAGGCGAACGGGCGCGTGCCGGTCATCCCCGGCGCAGGGAGCAACGCCACCCACGAAGCGATTGAGCTCGCCCAGCATGCCAAGCGTGCCGGTGCGACCGCCGTGCTGTCCGTGACGCCCTACTACAACAAGCCCGAACCCGAAGGACTCCTGCGCCACTACGCCACCATCGCTGAGCGTGCCGACATCCCAATCATCCTGTACAATGTGCCCTCGCGCACGGGACGCAACTACCTCCCCGAGGTCGTGCTGAGGATTGCGCGGGAAGTTCCCCATGTGGTCGCGGTCAAAGAGTCGAGCGGGAACCTGACCCAGGCGCTGGAGATTATCGCCGACCGCCCTGAAGGGTTCGCTGTGTACGCTGGCGACGACATCTTCGCGGTGCCCACGATACTGATGGGCGGGGATGGGGTCATCTCGGTGATTGGCAACCAGCTACCCGAGTGGACAGCCCAGATGGTTCACTGCGCTCTGCAGGGCGACTTGGAGGGGGCGCGCCAGTGGCACTATCGGCTCCAGCCGTTGATGCAAGCCAACTTCTGGGAGACGAACCCTGCTCCCGTGAAGTGCGTGATGGCGATGATGGGACTGATAGACGAGGTCGTGCGTTTGCCGTTGGTGCCCGTTTCGGAACGCACCCGCCAACG
>JBDNDR010000084.1:0-7778 GCA_046718995.1 Fimbriimonadales bacterium | reverse complement strand
CCACACTGGACGAGATGGTGGACACTATTCACCCGCACCCGACGATGGTGGAAGCGCTGATGGAGGCGTTCCACGACGCTGCGGGGCACTGTATCCACAAAGCCTAAAAAGCGACGGGGGGATTGCATCGGCAGTCCCCCCATTTTGTTGGTTGGAAGGAGTGCAGACTACTTGACTTCCACTTTGGCGCCGGTCTCTTCCAGCTTCTTCTTGATGTCTTCGGCTTCTTCCTTGCTGACGCCCTGCTTGAGGGGCTGAGGGGCGCCCTCGACGAGGTCTTTCGCCTCTTTCAGACCCAGACCGGTCAGCTCGCGCACCACCTTGATGACCTGCAGTTTCTGGTCGCCAGCGGCGGCGAGGATGACATCGAACGAGGTCTTCTCTTCAGCGGGTGCAGCCTCGGCGGCGCCTGCGCCTGCGGGCATCATACCGGGCATTGCAACTGCCATCGGGGCAGCCGCGGAAACGCCATACTTCTCTTGGAGCGCCTTGACGAGCTCGTTGAGCTCCATCACGGTCATCTCATCGATCGCCTGAATCATCTCATCGATTGCGATTTTTGCCATTGTCTTGTTCCTCCTTAGGCTTGAGTTTCGGCTTTCTTATCGGCAACAGCCTGTAGTGTGCGCACGAACTGCCCGATCATTTCAGACAGCGTGCCGACCAGCCCACTGATGGGGGACTGGAGTGCGCCCAGCACCTGAGCGAGCATCACTTCGCGTGGCGGCAGTTTCGCCAGCTCGTCGACCATATTAGCCGGGTAGACGCGTTCGCCGAGCACCAGCGCTTTCACTTCCGATTTCTTTGCCTGCTTGATGAATTCGGTGAGCGCTTTCGCTGCGGCGGCTTGGTCGCCCGTCACGAACGCGACGGCGGTCATCCCGTGCAGATAAGGCTCCAAGCCTTCGGGCAGATTGCCGTTGAAGGCTCGGCGATAGAGTGTGTTTTTGACCACATGGAGTTCGGCACCAGCTGAGCGCAGCTGATTGCGCATATCGCTCAACTCGCGTACCGTCAGCCCACGATGGTCGACCAAGATTTGCGCGTTGGACTGCGAGAGCCACGCACGCAACTGCTCGACCTGCGCCACCTTTTTGGGGTTCGGCGCTTTTTCAGCGTATGACATTGGTGTGTTTCACCTCCTGTTAAAAAGCGAAAAGCGAGCCACGCAGACACGCAGGCTCGCACGCGGGCGCCACTCTAACAGTAGGCGCGTGTGCATCGTTCCTAAGCCTCAACCTCGGCAGGCGTCCGCCGCGCGGATTATGCCCTCTGCTGGGCACCTGCTGTCTGCGGTATGGCACTGAGAGTATACCCTATCTTTCAGCCAATTCAAGAGGGGAATCACTCCTGTTTCGCATGACCGTCCAATCGGACTGGTTTGAGGCAGGGGTTGTCGTTTGCGTGGCGTCCCTCTTTGGCAAGCGGAACCCACCGTCCCTCCAGTTCCACACGCACCACATCGGCGGTGAAATCGGTGTTGGTGCCCTCCACCGTGCTATTGCTGAGGAACGCCGAGCCGACACCATACACATCCACAGGGGCGCCTATCTCCTCAAACTGGCGGATACGCGCCTCACTGAAACCGCCCGTTGCGACAATCTGGATGTTTCGGCACCACTGTTGGGCACGCCCATGCCATGCGGGGGGCAAGTCCCACTCTTCCCAAGCGCTATCCAACGCCTCGCGCAGGGTCACCACCAAGCGCGGGTTCACACCGTAGAGCGCATAAGCGTTCGGCATACTCTGTAAGCTCCGATCCACCAAGCTGGCACTGGTATCAGGTCGCACGCCGTGCAAGATGTAGCGTTGGGCGGTTTCCTCATCGCCCTGCTCTATCGCTTGGCGATAGCGGTCAAAGAACGCCTTAGCGACCGCTTTGGAGGTGCCCACGCAGTCGTTGTGGAAGTCCACCAGCGCCACCCGCCGAATCTCAGGGGGCATCACGCGGGCGAACTGGAGCATCATTTCGACGGTATCGCCCAGAAAGGTCGCAATCAGCGCGTGGGCGGTGGTTCCCCCTGCCAGCCCACCCCACAACTCGGCTTGGGCAGGAGTGGAGACGATTGCAGGCACCGCCCTGCCCCAATCCGCATTATAACGCTGAACCCCTATCCAGTAGGCATAGCCGTCTATCTGCTGGGTCTGGGGCAAATCAAACCGTGCGGGGAAAAACAGAATGGGTTTTCCACGCGAGGCGACCAGCATTCGGTAGGTGTTCGTGGCGATTCGGCTGGCGCGGGTCAAAACGCCCAAGATGGGGGTCTCGAGCAGGGCGAAGTCGCGGTAGCGTCCTCGGATGCGGAGCGCGGGGGCAACCTCCATCGGGTCGCCTCCGTAGGGTGTGCATTCGCCATCGTGAACCGCCTCTACTTCTAAATGCTCCGCCGTGTTGACAAAGCGCCCGTCTTCCCAATAACCAGTACATTCACGCAGGATGGCTAAGGCAAGGTCTATGCCTGCGATGACCACCATCGGCTTGCGGCGGGCAAACACCTGCATCTCCACCTTCAGGTCGCCGATGGCGATGTCGGGCTTCGGATTATAGCCCATCTGCGCCAATCGTTCCGAGTAGCCTTGGAACTGGTAGCCCTCTCTCGCCAAAGTGCTGAGCAGTTGCACGCCGTTGAGAAAGTAGCGGTCCGAATAATGCCCGCGGCGGATACCTTCATAATCCACCCACCAATTTTCGGGTGGCACACGCCTTCCATCAAAACAAGACATCAGCCAAATTGTACCTACTGAAGGAATCTTTAGGGTAAGATTGTTTGAGCCGATGAAACGCATAGAGTGTATTATCCGCCCGATACGCTTTGAGGCGGTCAAGAACGCATTGAACGAAATCGGGGTCTATGGGATGACCGTGACCGATGTGCGTGGGTTCGGGCGCCAGCAAGGGCACACCGAAAAGTATCGCGGTAGCACCTACACCATCAACCTTCTGCCCAAAATCAAGTTGGAGGTGGTTGTGCCCGATGAGCGGGTAGAAGAGGTGATTGAGGTCATCTTAGACTCGGCACGCACTGGCGAGATTGGCGACGGCAAGATTTTTGTATCCGAAGTGGTGGAAGTCGTGCGTATCCGCTCGGGAGAGCGCGGAGAATCGGCACTTTAGGAAACCTGACGCCCTCTAAAACCGTATTATAATAGAGGGGTAGGGACTTTGCTCCCACCACTTTCACAATTGGGTGTGTTTGGGTGTACCCTGAAAATACCAGTTTTCGGGGGAATATTTTGAAGTCGTCCCTCACGGTAAATGGAACCCCCTGAAGCAATTCTATTGTCAAACCGATAATACTTATGGATTCACATCGCTTCGGGGTCATATCCAAAATGGATGAATTGGACGACATCCGAAACGACCGACACACCGCCCGACCACAAGGGGGTCTATGAGAATGAGTGCATCCGACTTTTTGCGCCAGATAGAGGAACAGCGCAGACTGGAGAAACAGATAACTTGGGAAGGCAGCTTCAAGGACTACTTGGAGGTGATCCAGCAGAATCCCAAAGTTGCCAACCTTGCCCACGCCCGCGTCTACGATATGATTATGAGTGCGGGTGTCGAAGACAGGGGCGAGGGTCATCCCCGAGAGTATAAGTTCTTCACTTCGGAGCTGTTCGGAATGGAGCGCACCCTCCAACAGTTGGTGGAGGAATATTTCGCCCCTGCTGCCCGACGCCTCGATGTGCGAAAGCGCATCCTGCTCCTCGTCGGTCCCGTGGGTGGGGGTAAATCCACACTGGTAACGATGCTCAAACGCGGGATGGAGCGCTATTCGCGTACCGATGAGGGCGCGGTCTACGCTATCAAGGACTGCCCGATGCACGAAGAGCCGCTCCATCTGGTGCCCGAGGAGCTCCGCGCCGACTTCAAACGCCAGTTCGGCGTCCATATAGAGGGTGACCTCTGCCCTGTGTGCCAGTGGAAACTTAAGCACGAGTGGGGCGAACACATCGAAGGCGTGCCCATCGTGCGTATTCGGTTCTCTGAGCGGGAGCGCATCGGCATCGGCACCTTCAAGCCGTCCGACCCGAAATCGCAAGATGTCTCCGAGCTGACCGGTAGCGTGAACCTGAACTTACTCACCCAGATTGGGATCGAGTCCGACCCGCGCGTCTATAACTTTGATGGCGAACTCAACAAAGCGAACCGTGGCGTGATGGAGTTCATCGAGATGCTCAAAGCCGATAAACGGTTCCTGTACGAGCTGAACACCGTCGCTGGCGAGCAGATGATTAAAATCGGGCGGTTCGCCCTCATCTACACCGATGTGGTGGTCATCGCCCACACCAACGAGTACGAATACAACGCCTACTTCTCCAATAAAGAGAACGAGGCGATGATCGACCGCATGTTCGTCGTCAAAGTGCCTTACAACCTGCAAGTGTCGCAAGAGGTGCGTATCTACGAGAAGCTCATCCAGCAATCCCAGTGGAGCGACGAGACCCAAGACCTGTCCAAAGTGCATATCGCCCCGTACTCGCTGAAAGTTGCCGCGATGTTCGCCATACTGAGCCGTCTGAAGCCTCCCAAGAAGAGCGGGATGTCGTTGATGACCAAGATGAAGCTCTACGATGGGGAGCGTCAGGTCGGCGATTGGGACCAGCGCCATGTGAAAGAGTTGCGCGACGAGTATACCGACGAAGGTTTGAACGGCGTCTCGCCCCGATTCATCCTGAACCGACTATCCGCCACGATGGTGCGCGGACGCGAGTGTATCACGCCGATTGATGTCCTGCGCTCCATCCGCGATGGGTTGACCGAGTACACCAGCAACGAGGAAGAACGCAAGAAACTGCTGACCTTCCTGGACGATGTGCGCAAGGAGTACGATGAGCAGGTCAAGAAGGAGGTTCAGCGGTTCTTCGTCTATAGCTACGAGGAAGCGGCGCACACCCTGCTTGAAAACTACCTGGACAATGTGGACGCTTTCTGCAACAAGACCAAAGTGCGCGACCCGATTACCAACGAGGAAGTAGACCCTGACGAGAAACTGATGCGCAGTATCGAGGAGCAGATTGGCGTGTCGGAGAACGCCAAGCGCGAGTTCCGTGAAGGGATTATGCGCTCGGTGGCGTCGCTGGCTCGGCGTGGCGTGCGGTTTGAAATCGGGAGCGATGAACGCCTGCGCGAAGCCATCGAACGCAAGCTGTTCGCCGACCTGAAAGACATCGTCAAAATCACGACCTCCGCGCGCACACCCGACCCCGAGCAACTGCGCAAAATCAACGAAGTGATTGACCGTATGGTCAGTCAAGGGGGATATTGCCCTGTCTGCGCCAACGAGACCCTGCGCTATGTGGGCACCCTCTTGAACCGCTGATATCAGCTATTGGGGGTTGAGTGAAGACACGGGAGCCTCAGAGTTGAGGCTCTCGTGTTTTTTCGGGCAGAGGGTGGATACCCTTATCCTCCAGGTTGTGTATAATAGCGTTATGCGATTTCTATTGGCAGGCATCGTTGCCCTCAGTTTGTTTGCAGTGGGCTTTGCACACGGTGGCGAGTGTGCCCTCTGTGCCCGTGCGCACCGTGCTATCAGCCCCGCACTCACCACGCTGAGCGAGTTCTCCCTCTTTCAAGATGCGGAACTGACCGATGTTCTTCATTACGACCTTACTCTGGAGGTACGCCCCACAACCCGAGAACTCATCGGTTCATGCGTGATGACCGTGCGGGTCTCCGCGCCCAGCATAAGTGCCTTTCGGTTCCGCCTGCGGGATAATTTCCTCATCACGGCGCTCAAGCTGGATGGGCGCCCCATCAGCTTCGTGCGCGAGAGCATCACCACCGTGCGTGCTGAGTTTGACCGCTCCTACACCCAGAACGAGGAGTTTCAGCTCCAAGTGGACTATCAAGGCGTGCCGGTATCACGCGGGTTCGGCTCCATCGAGTTCACTACACGCTCCAGCGGTGCCATCGTGGTGGCAACCCTCAGCCAACCCTACTACGCCTACACTTGGTGGCCCGCCAAAGATGAGAACACCGACAAAGCGACCCTCACCTTTAATCTCATCGTGCCCAACACGATGGTGGCGGTCGCAAACGGTATGTTGCAGGGAGTGGACAATCTGCCCAACAATCGGCGCCAATACCGCTACCGACACAACTACCCCATCGCTCCCTACCTTGTGGCGTTCGGAGCGACCAACTACGAGAGCTGGTCAAGAACCTTCAGCTATGATGGCAAGACCATGCCCGTCGATTTTTACATCTACCCAGAAAGCAACACGGCAACGAACCGCTCGGCTTGGGAGCAGTGTCTGCCGATGCTGACCGTCTTCAGCGATTTGTATGGCATCTACCCGTTCATCAACGAGCGGTACGGAATCTATCAGTTCCAGTTCAGTGGCGGGATGGAACACCAGACCATGAGCGGTCAAGGTGGGTTTGGGGAGTCGCTCACGGCTCATGAGCTGGCGCACCAGTGGTGGGGCGACATGATTACCTGCGCCACTTGGAACGACATCTGGCTCAACGAGGGGTTCGCGACCTACTCGGAAGCGCTCTGGTTGGAGTTCAAACCCGGTAGTAGTGGGTTCCCTGCCCTACGCACGGCAATGCAGAACCGTCGCCCCACCAGCCTGAACGGGAGCGTCTATCGGTATGATACCAGTAGCGTGAACGCTATTTTTAATTCTAACTTCGCCTATCGCAAGGGCGCTTGGGTACTCCACCAACTCCGCTGGGTGATGGGCACGCCCGCATTTTTTGAGACCCTCCGACGCTATCGCAACCGCTATGCCTACGGTCATGCCAGCACACCCGATTTTCAGGCGGTTGCTGAGGAGGTCTACGGAGCCTCTTTAGACTGGTTTTTCCAACCTTGGGTTTACGGCACTGGCGCGCCCTCCTATAACTGGGGCTGGACGACCACGACAGTCAACGGCAAGTCGTACCTGCTGATGTCCCTGCGCCAGACCCAGCAGAGTAGCTACGGTCTCTATGCGATGCCCATCGGGCTTCGGGCAACCATCGGCGGGCAACCTCAAGACCTACGCATCTGGAATGGTGCCGTAGCGACTCAGTATTATGTGATTCCGACCAACGGAACGGCTTCTGCGTTGGCTTTTGACCCCGATGAGTGGATTCTCAAAGGCACCAGCACGCAAGAGACCTACCAACCTGGTCCACCGGTTGTGGTAGAGATGAATCCTGCTCCCGGCATGGTTTCGGGACCGGTCTCGCAGATTGACCTGTTCTTCCAGACCGCAATCCAGGTCAACCCAAGTGCCGTTCAGGTAGTCAATAGCCAAAACGAGTCGGTGCCGTTCGGGTTCAGCTATGATAATAACGCGCGTCGTGTTCGGCTGAGCTTCAATCAACCGCTCACACCCGGCTTGTACTCAGTGCGTTTAGCGCCGTCCATCGTGGCGGTGAACGGTGGCTTAGCGCTGGATGGCGAGTATACCGACCGCCTGCCGACAGGAGATGGGATTCCGGGTGGCGAGGCGGTGTTGCCCTTGCGTGTGATGGGGCAAGCCGGTGATGTGAATGGCGACGGCTGTGTGGACGACGCCGACCTGCTGGCGGTGCTGTTCGCTTTCGGTGAGGCAGGCATTCGTTTGGAAGACCTCAACGGCGACGCGATGGTGGATGATGCTGACCTTCTCATCGTGTTGTTCAACTTCGGCAACGGTTGCTGAGGTTATTTTCACCTCACCCCCCGCCCCTCTCCGTAAACGGAGAGGGGTGTTGTCCTGCCGAATGCCCACTCTCTCGTCATGCTGAACGCAGTGAAGCATCTCTGAGACCCTTCGCTCCGCTCAGGGTGACA
>JBDNDR010000083.1:0-7815 GCA_046718995.1 Fimbriimonadales bacterium | reverse complement strand
TGTCTTATCGCATCTGCAGGCACGGCTCGGATGACAGGGGCACCTCAAGGGCGCCCCTGTTCCGTTTTAGAGGTAGCGCTTCCACCAATTCAAATAGCGTTCCAGTCGGTCGCGGCGCAGGTCGGGTGGTCCGCTACGGGAGAGACCGTGGCTACTCTCCTGCGGGTAGCGCACATACAGAACCTCGCGTCCCAGCCGCTTGAGCGCCGAGAACAGCTGGTCTGCCTCCGTGATGGGACAGCGCAGGTCGCCCTCGCTATGGATAATCAGCAAAGGAGTGTGGATGTGCCCTGCGTAGGCTAATGGCGAACACTCCCACAGCTTCTGCGGCTCATCCCAGAAGTTGCCCTTCCAGTACCGATTAGGGATTTGCGGAAAGTCGGAAGTGCCCCCCATACTCACCAGGTTCACCACACTGCGGTCGGTGATGGCGGCTTTGAAGCGGTCGGTGTGCCCGACAATCCAGTTGGTCATATAGCCGCCATAGCTGCCGCCTGCGACGCCCATCCGTTCGGGGTCTACGAACGGCAGGCTCTGGAGATAGTCCGTCACGCTCATCAGGTCTTTGAAGTCGCGGTTGCCCCAGTCGCCGCGGATGGCGCGTGCGAACTCCTCGCCATAGCCCATGCTCCCGCGTGGGTTCGTGTAAGCCACGATGTATCCCTCCGCGCAGTGGAGTTGGAACTCGTGGAAGAACACACGCCCGTACATTGCATGCGGACCGCCGTGAATCATCAGAATCGTCGGGTAGCGCTTGCTGGGGTCAAAATCGGGCGGTTTCATGAGCCAGCCGTGGATTTTGACACCGTCATCTGCCTCCACCTCAAACTCTTCGGGTGCCACGATGGCGACTTCTTCCAACAGAGGTTGGTTGAAGGCGGTGACAGGGCGCGTGTTCAGCGTGTTGCCGACGCGCTCGGCGTAGTAGACCTCATGGGGCTGGGTGGGCGAACCGATAAGCATCGCCATTCGATGGGCGTCGCCTGCGATAGAGAGGTCGGCGACCTCCAAGTCGTCATCCAAAAGTTTCTCTAAGTGGGTGCCATCTCGCCGTACCCGATAGGGATACACACCGCCCCGCTCGCTCACGAGGAAGTAGAGCATCTCGCTATCGGCGCTCCACAACAGGGGCGCACCACCCCCGAACTCGCGCACATCGGTCAGTGTGCTAACGCCCACCGTGTTATCCAAATTCGGGATGAGGTCTACGGCATTGCCCCCGTCCACCGGCACGAGCCACACATGGTCGTTGCGTGGGTACGACTCTTCGGGGTCGGGGTTGCCGATGTAGGCAAGGTGCTTGCTATCGGGCGACCAGCGCAGGGAGTATTTCGGTCCGTAGGGTGCCTCAACTCGCTGGATGTCGCCCCCCTCCGCAGGGATCATCCAGATGTCCACTTTGCCCGGTTCGTTGTCGGGGTCGGGCTGGCGATTGCTAAGAAACGCGATATACCGACCGTCGGGCGACCAGGTGGGGCTGGACTCGGCGTAAGCGGGGTCGCTGGTGAGTTGGCGTGTCTCTCCCGTGGCGACCTCCACCACATAGAGGTGGTAGCGTTGGTTCAGGAACACGCCGTCGCCATCCAATCGCCAGTAGGCGCGCTCAATGACAAGGGGTGGGTTGGAAAGCCCCTTCTCTTGGCGCTCTTTGCGTGCTCGCTCTCGCCATTCGGGTGCGGTCTCGCGGTAGGTAAAAGCGATTTTGGTTCCGTCGGGCGACCATGCGAACTCACCGATACTCCCCTCCTCCAAGTTGGTGAGGGGGCGCGCTTCACCGCCGTCAGCTGGGATGAGATAGATTTGGGATTTCGGCTTCTGGCGGTTGCTGACGAACGCAATCTGTTTGCCGTCGGGCGACCAGCGCGGTTGCCCATCGCTCCACTCACCGTAGGTGAAGGGCTGGGGCTGTTCCTCGCCCAGACGCACACGCCACAGGTTGGAAAAGTATTTGTTCTTCTCGGTATCGATCCACTTGTACACAAACACGACTTGCGACCCGTCGGGCGCAATTTGAGGACTGCCCAACAGGCGGATACGAAACAGGTCTTCAATAGTGATTTTGCGTTTCATACGACCCTCCGGGAACCTGTTTCGCAGAGGTGGGGTGAGTTCCTGCCAAGAGCTAACGACGGCGGAACGGTTCCAAAAGGGTCTCTACTTCGGTCGTCGCTAAAAAGTAGAACAATTGGTAAATCCCTCTACCCAGCCAGAAGCCGAACGCCATCCAGATAGCGAACTGAATAATATCTGACACGATTTCAATAGGAAGAACAACAGGACGCCTTGCCACGAGATGGGCAGTATAAGCGACCAGGAAGAATAGTCCCCAAGCCAGACGACGCATACCGGTTTGTAAGCGATTACGATATAAATACAAAATTCCCATCCCAAAACCGACCACCAACGAAAAGGGGATTGTAAAATAAAGACCGTGATAATAATCCATCGTCCAATCCAGCCGTAAAAAATTCCTTGAAGTCCGACGCTTAACATATTGCCAAAAGGAGTATTGCAGGACATTTTGATCCACTCGTGGATAGGGATGTGAGATTGTTGGTACGCCTAACCGAGCCGCAACCCAAGTGCAAGTGCCGATGACCATCCTGCTCGTAGACCCATGAACCCAGTGTGACAGAATAAACGCAGAAACGAAAGCTGCGCTCAAACCCAAAATAGGCAAGAGGTGCCTCAGATCACTCGCTTCAGTCCGCATCGGAACACTCACTGGGTGGGCAGGGCGCATCACTCATAATCCGCCAACCATCTCGCGCCTCTGTAAGTGCCCCGTCGGTTCGGGAGCTGAACCTGCGCATCGGAACAGTAACATGCTGGACACTCCCATCTTTCCGAGCACGCAAAAAACGGTCGCCACATACAACAACCTGAGACATAATTTCATTATATAATCTCTCTTTATCGCACGGTCCGTGCCAAAAGCAAGCCAGCAGACCGTGGTTGGGATCCATTTCGGCAAGTAGTTTGCGATTTCTAACCACGTACTTTACATAGATATAGCTGATCCTCTGTAGCGGGGGACGGTTAGGGGCAAGCTCCAAGCGTCCCTCAATAGGCGTGCTGGGACACATCAGCATGGACGCATCAGAAAGGTAGTGGGGATAGATCAGACTCAAACGATAAGGATAGTCTTGATAGTCCTGATAGTACATATTGAGCGAAGCAACTAACTGACGCATCTGGCTAATACACTGGGTCCTTTGGGCGCGTTCGCGGGCGGAGCCGATTACCGAGAACAGCAATCCTGCCAAGATGGCGATGATGACGATGACCACCAAAAGTTCCAAGAGCGTTTTCCCTGCCTGTTTAGAGGTTTGCATCACAGTTCCTCCGTATATGAGGGGAGGGATACCCTCCCCTCGGTCTCAGGGTTGACACTCCACTTGGGTGCTGTCCTGGGCGCATTTAGGATTTTCGTATTCCGAACAACATTCTCCAGTTGGCTGCCATTCGGTACACCACACATATTCCCTGACACCTTTGATAGGATTGCCTGTGGCATCAATACATGTGCGCTTGTGCTTTATGCGTGTAGCTTTGTAGTAGGGGCGTGTTTGGGAACAGATACCTCGCTTTTGCTCGAGTTCGTTGCCTGCAACACATCCATACTTCAGATGCTTGGTTTCACTAACGTTCGTGCACACATTGATAATCTCTTGACAGGACGGGAGGGGGCGCGGTGGCTGAAACATCCAAGTCAGTTCGAGGTTCTCGTTAGTAAGGGAGGGTCTGCTCAGCACCAGTTGCGCTCTGACTTGTTCAGGGCTTAGGAGGTGAGTTGTTGCTGGGCACCCACATCCCGATTGAGCATCAAACAAGGTGTTCCCCTCCCCGCTCATCTTCCGCATCGCGGGTTGTGAGGGGAGTATCATCGTAGCGATAGCCATCACAGTCACTGCTACGACAGCCGTTCCCCAAAGAACAGTCCGGTTCTTCATAGGTCTTGATCTCCTGCGGTCTTTCACTATTAATACCGATACGATTGCTGGATTTGGTGGGGTCATAACCGAAAAATGCTACAAAGCGCTCGCGAAGCTCCTTTCGATACGATTTCACTGTGCCTACACTGATTCTGAGACGCTTGCTTAGTTCTTCGACGCTTGCACATTCGTCCATCATCAAACATAATAACCTTTGGAGGTAGGCGGGTAGACTTGCTTGGAAATCTTCAACCAGAAGCTGACTGAGCGCTTCTTGTTCTGGAGTGGGTGGAACCGAAAGTTGCGCGATTTCACGGTAGGTCTGTTCAGCACAAATACGACGCCGGGCTTTGCGATGAAATTCACAAGCAACATCTTGTGTAAGCCGAAAGAGCAGTCCCCAGGCGGGCGACGGCTCTTCACAGGGATAGAGTCCCGTTTTTCGCACATACCGCTCTAGTACGACGAACGCTAAGTCTTCAGCGTCTTCTTGGCGCAATCCCCTTCGCTTGAGCCAATCCACAACTTTCTCAAGCCACTGCGTTCCACCACTCGGACACATACTACACCCCGCCTTTAGTTACACCATTCAGCTCAAGATTCCTGCAAAAACTCAATGCACTCCTCCAACACTACTCCCGAAATCAAGGTGCGTGGTCTTCGATGCGGAGCATGATGGGATGGGGTCGCCTTATTCTCTTAGGAAAAGCGTTTTCTGCACGGTCGGCGCCCAACTGATGTACAGTTTTTCGCGGGCGCGGGTGCAGACGGTATAGAAGAGCTGACGGTCTTGTATTTCCGCCTCCTGCTTTTCACGATCATCTTCCATTGCGCTCATGACGGCGTAGCTGGGGAAGTGACCTGATGTCGCACCGACCAATGCCACTGCGCGAAACTCCAGCCCCTTCGCACTGTGCGCCGTTCCATAGTTCAAAACTGTGGGCATGATGGGTGTATCACGATCCAGTGCCTGCGCGTTAATACCCTGCTCTTTACGAATCTGGTTCAACGCGGGCACAATCCGTTCGTCGACGGCTCTCCTACTGCGGGCGAACAGAGCAATTTCCCCCGGCTGAATATTCTCCTGAAGGCACTGATAGACCCACTCTTTGAGTCCGCGGATTTCTGCTTCTATATTGTCGTAGCCACGACACACAGGTTCGGGTCCGCTTAGCAAGGGGTAGGGACGTTCGCGGAGGATTTCCCGTTCGTCTTCCTGAACGCCCTCAATGTTCTCAGGTAGCACCTTTTCAGCGAACTGCTGGATTTGGCGGGTCGTGCGGTAGTTCACCCGCAAGATGTGGCTTCGTCCGCGTGTATCAATCCCGAAGCGTATCCAGGGTACGGCAGGTCGGTAGATTCGTTGGCGCGTATCCGCACAGATGAACAGACTGTTCGGTTCATCGCTGGCTAAGGCGCGGATGAGGGTCAGCTCAGCGGGACCGAAGTCCTGCGCCTCGTCCACAATCAGATAGCGGTACTTCAGCTCAGGGTGCCGACTCACAAACTCCGCCGCTCGGTAGCAGGCTTGATTGTAGGTGGTCAGTCCGTCGCTCTCTAAGCGTTCCCATACCGCCTCGAAGATGGGCCAGAGCCGTTCACGCTGGCTGGGTTGAAGGGGGGCTTTGCGCCCAATACGCTCCAGCGAGAGGTACTGCTCCAGCGAACGCACATTCCACGGATCGATGATGTGCGTCCATTCCATCCACAGAAATGCTTCATTGTACTCTGCCTGCGATGAGGCACACTGCTGAATGATATTTCTGAGTTGAACCTCCTTTGCTATCCTCGCTTGGCTTGTGTGGAACATGTCTTGTTCCTGCGAGCGGGAGTACAGGCGCATCGCTACCGAGTGGAGGTTCGATACCTCTACTTGGTACAGGTGGAGCGTTTGCTCATCGCCGAACAGCTTAGGGTGGAGCAGGAGGCGTTTGAGGTTTCCTGCCAGCACGCCTGTATAGGTGGTCAGGAGAATTCGTCCTGGTTGGCGGTCGTAAAGCTTGTTGACGGTATGATAGGTTCGATGGACGGCAACGACGGTTTTACCCGTGCCGGCACCGCCCGTGATGCGCACCGGTCTTGTGGAATCCACCTCTACAGCGCGTTTCTGTGCCGAGTGCAGATAGATGACCCACTCATCCCACGGCTGGGCAATCATCTTATCTATCTCCTCCATGCTCTCGGGTCGCCAGAACTCGCGTGGTTTGGCACGTAACAGTTCGGAGGACATCAACACGGACACGCTGGGTGGCAGGAGCTCCCGGTAGGGGCGTCCGCGAACCAGCTGGTCAATACGCTCCCAGACCTCCTCAGAAAACCACCCTTCCGTGACGCCCATAAAGAGCAACTCCTCGATGCCGTGTGTATCTGCATCAATCAAGGCTTGTGCCAGTTCGTCTGTCGGAATACCGAGACGCCTCAGCTGTTGCACCTGATAGCCCGAAAGTGGGCGTGAGGGAGCGAGTTCATCGCCCCAATCGGTGAATCGGGTTTGGATTTCCTGCTTCAGGTCTTTGGGTGGCATCGCGAACTCACCGACACTACGATCGAGGATAGGTTGCCGACGCCTTGCCCACTGATAGGCATCGTCGTGGTGGCCTACATAACAGAGTATCCAACAATCTTCGGCGTCCGAGACGATGGTGCGGATGTCATCGTTGACTCGGTAGCTCCACCATAAATCTTCGCGGTTCAGCCGTTCAAAATGCAGAGACGGTAGTTTGGGGTTCTCACAGAACTTCTTATAAGCATCGTCGACCTGTCGCCAAAACGGTTTTAGCCTATCTCGCCCCCTTGCCTTTGTATAGTACCGATGAACGAAAATTTCGCGCTCGGTCATTGCAGTTCACCTCGACATAGTATTATACACGGGTTGCTCACAACAGTTGATCTATGTGCGGTGGTTCGTAAGGGGGGTATGCCGATATTTCCACGCTCTGCGTACATCCCCGACGGAATTTCCCAAATTGCCTTTCAGGGATTGACATTTCGGAGGTAGAAGGGTATAATGAGTGTGTATCTATGCGCACTCAGTGCGGAAGGAGGATTAGATGATGTATAGACTGCCCATTTTTAAGATGGTGGTGAGCGTTATAGCGCTCCTGTTTTCCGCCAGTCTGTTCGCTGATGGTCGTTACCGCCCCGAAACTTACTTTATTGCTGTCGACTCACTCTCTGTGTTGACTGCTGGCACCTATGCTGGACTGCCTAACCCCAACGCTGGACGGTTGACCCTGCTCTATGCGCACTATACCGACCCGCCCACCGAACATTACCATAGTATCGGTTCGTGGAGCTACTCGGGCTCGCCGGACAACCCCATCGTAAACAACACCAGTCGGAATAATCGCTTACCTGAGTTGGGTCAACGGAACCGTCCAGGGGGACAACAATACCTCAACTTGGTGTATGCACCCTCAGGTCCGTTCGCTGGGAAATGGATAAGCGGTCGTGATGGCGGCGAATACAGCAATCTGACAATCCGTCCCACCGCTTACTTGCGTAGTCTGCTATCTGACGAGCGTGTCAACCGCCTCTACAATAGTCATGGAGGGCGGTGGACGACCAGCCCGGGTGATTTGGGAATCACGGTCGGGATTGAACTGCTTGCTATTAGTCCTGGCTTGAAGATAAGTCTTAGCGATGGAACTCGCATCCTGCCTGAGGTTGGTAATATCTACATCATCGGGAGTGGCAACGACTGGGAGTTTGACCCTGTGTTTTGGGTGGAGAACGACGCTCGTGCGGTCTATTCGGCTACTTTCCGGCTTGTTGATATGTCGGGCGACGCAGCTCGACATAGCGGCGTCTTCCACTACGATTTCTTCGTGCCTGAACCAGCGAGTATGCTGGTGCTGGGTACTGGGCTGTTGGGCTTGGT
>JBDNDR010000082.1:0-7966 GCA_046718995.1 Fimbriimonadales bacterium | reverse complement strand
ACAGACCCCGCCCCCGTCATGCTGAGCGCAGTGAAGCATCTCAACGAGACCCTTCGCTCCGCTCAGGGTGACGAGTGGAAGCATTTTCACCTCACCCCCCGCCCCGCAAGCAGAGAGGGGAGTCAAACGCGGTTCCCCCTGCCTCAGGGGGAACCGGGTCGGGATACCTATCTACTTCACCAGCCGACTGGGGTCCCAAGTGACGGGTTTGAACATCCACCAGCTGGCAAGGTCGCGCTGGTCGCTATAGTGGGGCGAGTTGGGGTTCTCGCTCTGTCCGGGCGGGAGCACTGTCTCCGCAACGGGTGGGTTGCTGTACTCAATGATTTGGATATAGGCGCCGCGGTCTGTATAGGGCACTCCTGCCATCGCCGTACCCCAGCCCATACGCGGAGCACGATAGCGCCACGCACTCATCGTGTCCCCATGCTTGCGTTTGAGTTGCGTGATGGCATCTGCCAGAGCAATCGTCAGGAGTTCCTCGGGCTTCTTGCCGTTGAAGTAGTCATACAGGCGTGGCACAGGAGCGCGGCGTCCCACTAAAGCGTAGTAGATGTAGCTCGGCTGGATGGCTAAGCGGAACAGGTCGGGACTAAAGAAGTTGCCCAGGTCATCGGCGAAGACACGGTTGCGGGTGGCATCCAGCCAGGCGTCCCAAATCTCCTTAGCGACACTCCCCTCATGCTCATAGTAGTCCCACGCACGCAGCACCTGTAAGGCTTGGCGCATTTCGGGGGTCAGGTTACGCTCGTTGCGCTGGATGAGGTTGAGCATCACAGGCAGGAGTTTTGCGGCGTCCTCGTCATACTCGCCGATGTCGCGTATCATCACCTTCAGGTCATCGACCGAGAGCTTGGGCTTTTGAGACGCCAGCTCAATCAGGCGGTGGACGCGGAAGATGGCACCCCATGTGGGGCTATCACCGTGCTTCCACCAGACAGCGGGTTTGTTGTTCCAGTTCATGATGAACCCACGCTTGGGATTGATGACCTTTGGCATCTCCTCAAAGGGCATGATGCCTTGCCAATCGTATTCGCCCGTGCCCATCACCGGCAGGCGTGGGTCAATCCCCTCCGCACGGATAGGCGGGCGCCCACAGTAGAAGTAGCCAATGTCGCCCGAACGAGTCGCCACATGCAGGTTGAACGAGGTGGTCATAAACGAGCCGGCGCGCTCAAACTCTTCTATCGTGCGGGCTTTGTAGAAGCCGTAGAGAGTGTTGATGGTCTGCAGCTCTTGATCCCAGAACGACATCGCCTTAGCAATAGCGATGTTATTGCGTCGGTCAATCCCTACGATTGGTCCGTGGACACTGCGATAGACCGTAATCTCCACCGGGTCGGCACCCTTGACCTTGATGACTTCGGTGCGTTTTTCCAAGTTGCGCCACTGCCCTTTGTACCAGTACTGCTCTTGGTTCTCGGGGTTGAGCTTCTCGAAGAAGAAATCCACCACATCGTGCAAGCCGGAGGTGAAAGTCCATGCGCCGTTGGGGGTCATGCCGATAAGCACGCCAGGCACGCCCGGGAAACTCATGCCATGCACATGAAGCCCTGCCCCGCGCAGGTGGACTTCGGCGGCGATATGGGGCAAGACGAACCCCATCTGAGGCGCACCCACCAGCATGGCGTTGCCCGTTGCCGATTTTTGGGGAGCCACCACCATCGCATAACTGCCGAGGTAGGTGTAGAGACCGTGCTCGCGTGCAAACTCAATCTGCGCTTCACCAGAGGCGAGTCGGAGCGCGGGGATAATCACATCCAGCCCCACCTCGGGCAGGGTCGCCAGATGTTTGCGCATGCGTTCCAGGTCGGCGCGCACATCCACGCGCGGCGCACGCTTGGGGTCATCCTCAGGTGGCACACTGGTCGGCGAGGTCGGGTCGTGGGTCCAGAGGAGGTCGTTCGCCCATGTCGGTGCTAGGTCTTTGTTGCGCGCTCGGAGCAGTTGATAGAAGCCGTAGTTGCGTAGGTCGCCCCCTGCCAGCACGCTCCCGAACCGTCGTGACATCATCACACCCACCGCAACGCTATCGGTCGGGCGCCACGGACGCGGTTCCACCCCCATCTCCGCGTACTTGGCGGGCAGTCGGTTGGTGCGTTTCGCCTCTTCAATCCAAGCGTTCACCCCATCGCTGAAGGCGCGTAGTCCCAATCGCGGCTCTTCGGGAATGCGCGAGAGTTGGCGTTCCAGCTCCTCGTCGGTGTAGCCTTCAACGCGAGCGGTGCGGTCTTGCTCTACAGCAGAAGACCCCATAAACTCCGCTAACTCGCCCCGCGCCTGGCGACGATACAAGTCCATCTGCCACAAACGGTCTTGGGCAATTGCATAGCCGTTGCCATAGAACAGTCCGTACAGGGTGTTCGCCTCCACATAGGGGACGCCATAGGAATCGCGGGTAATGCGGATGGTATCTCCTGAAACCGAGAGGGTAATCGTTTGCGCAAAAGCTCCAAAAAGCGTGAGCGATAGCAACGAGAATAACCAGCACAGTCGTCTCTTCATTTCTACCTCCTTGTGTTTGTGCGCCAACGCACACAGTGGTTTTTTCTACCCGCTGGTTAAAACTCCTGCAAAAAAAGAACGTGGGACTCTTGCGAGTCCCACCAGAGGGAGGTTGGGTTAACAAGGCTGTGCGGTCTGCTCTGCCACTTGAAAGTAGCACACGCATTATAATCCATTTTGGGACAGATGGTTCCTGTAGAAATTACCAGTTTTAGGTGCTTTAAAACAAAACGCGCCTACCGTTTTGGTAGGCGCGCGGAGAGTGCCTGAGAGACGACTAATGTTTAGAGTCGAATATAGCGATATGCCTTGCCAAGGTTGTCTTCGTCTGCTATCCCTTCCAGATAGGGGCGGCACTGATTGAACGGGTCACTCGGTTGAGTGCCGAAATAGCGGGAGTAGGGCGTTCCGCTCACGCACCAGACCTCCGTACGCCCAGTCCAAGGCTGGCTCCCGGGGTTGCCCGGATAGGTGTACTGCAGACCGGAGGTGGTGAACTTGCGTGCCTTGACTGCTTTGGCATGCCCATCAACATAGTTGACCTGGACAAACTCGTTGTGGCGTCCCAGAACGGGCACAATCAGGAAGATGTTAGAGTTGGTGGGCGAACGGCGCAGAACGCTGCCCGAACCGCCGAGCGCCAAGTGGGCGTCAAAGTTCATCGTGGTCTCGGCGGGGAAAGGTACCTCCGCGATGGAAACCGTACCCCTGCTAACGGCGGGTGGGTTCTGGTCAATCGGGGTGCGTCCTGGCGGCATCAGGTCAAAGTTGTACATATAGCCAACGCCATCGGGCAGGTTGCAGGTGGGCATATTGATGACCGATTGGAACCCTGCGTTGAGGTAGAGCGCCTGCGGGTCACTGGGGCACTTGACGATGTCCAAGTTCTTGAGGTAAGGATAGATGGCATCAAACAGGGTGAAAGCACAGTTCCCACCGCCAGGGCGGGGCGCAGGCGCGTAGACCGCCATCGGGAACTTCTCGTCATAGTCTTGAATGTAGCCAATCACGGCGGTCGCCATCTGCTTCAGGTTGTTCATACACTGGGTCTGACGCGCTTTCTCACGCGCTTGCGCAAACACAGGGAACAGAATTGCCGCCAGAATAGCAATAATGGCGATAACGACCAACAACTCTATTAGCGTGAAGCCTCTTCGCATTGTTTAACCTCCTCAATGAGTCCTATTCGTTGGACAGTAGTACCCTGTTGATTGTTCCGCTGACTAAGGACGGACTGTGGTGTAGCACTGCCCGTATTGGTCCTCGCTGACGATACCCTCTAAGTAGGGTCGGCAGGCGAGGAACTGGGGATTGCTCCCTGGTGCCATTCCACAGAACCGCGTGTACGGTCCCTGAGCAACGCACCAAAGCTCATTACGCCCTGTGAACACGGGGTTGGACGCTAAGCCGGGATAGAGGTAGTAGCAGTCGGTGCCGGGATATTTACGCCCTTTGATGGCTTTCGCATGCCCATCCACGAAGTTGGTCTGAACGAACTCGTTGTGGCGTGCGCGGATGGGGATAGGGAACTGGATGGAACTGTCGGTGGGCAATCGGCGCATCAGGCTACAGCTGCCCGACAGGGCGATGTCCGCATCAAAAATCATGGTCGTCTCAGCGACGAACTGGATTTCGCTGAGGGCGACCGTACCACGACCGATGGAACCGGAACCCAGTGGGGTGCGCCCAGCCCGAATCACATCGTAGTTGTACATGTAGCTAACGGTCTGGGGTAAGGTGCAAGAAGGGTAGCCCATCAACTGTTGGAATGCGGCATTGAGGTAGAGTGCAGTCGGGTCGCTGGGGCACTTGGTGATATCGACATTTTTGAGGTAAGGCTGAATGGCGTCTATAACGGTCATCACACAGTTGCCCCCACCTTGTCGAGGCGCCGGTGCGTAGATTGCCATCGGGAAGAACTCGTCAAAGTCCTGAACATACATCAGTACGCCAGTGGCGGACTGTTTCAGGTTGTTCATACACTGGGTCTGGCGCGCTTTCTCACGCGCTTGCGCGAACACCGGGAACAGGATTGCCGCCAAGATGGCGATAATCGCTATCACGACCAACAGTTCTATCAGCGTAAAACCCTTCTGTCTTATGCTCATGGTTGCACCTCTCCACTGAGTGTATTGCCTATTATACACCGAAATTCCGATTCCTGCTAAAAAACCCCGAAATTTTACTGGACAGTCAGTCATATGAAAATTCATCGCTGGCACGGTAATGCCCCGTGACCTGTTTGACCATCTGGCGCAAGAGGTCGTTCAACAGACTGCTGGCACCGAATCGGAACCGTTCGGGTGTGAGCCATTCGCGCCCCAGCGTTTCGTTCAACAGAACCAGATAGCGAACAGCATCTTTGGCGGTACGAATACCCCCTGCGGGTTTCATACCCACAGCACGCCCCGTTGCCTCGTAATAGTCCCGAATCGCTTCCAACATAACTAAGGTAGTCGGCAAGGTTGCTGAAGGTTGGATTTTGCCCGTGCTGGTCTTAATAAAGTCGGCGCCTGCCAGCATCGCTAAGAACGAGGCGTGGCGCACAGCGTCATAACTGCCTAGCTCGCCCGTCTCCAAGATTACCTTCAGATGCACCGTGTCGCCACAGACCTCTTTAACTCGGCTAATTTCGCGATAGACCTGCTTGTCGTCCCCGCTGAGGTAAGCGTTGCGGTTGATGACCATATCGATTTCGTCCGCACCCTCACGGATACACCATCGCACATCCGCCAGTCGCAGACGGAACGGATACTGTCCCGACGGGAACGCTGTGCCGACCGCAGCGACTTTGATGTCGGTGCCTGCAAGAGCGTCTTTGGCGGTCGCTATCAGGTTGGGATAGACGCAGACCGCTGCGACGGGTGGAACAGCGAGGGTATCGCGGTCAGGCATTCCTGCACGCGGCGTATAGGGATTACGGGCACGGGCACACAGTCGGCGTACCTTCTCCGGAGTGTCGGCTCCTTCCAGAGTAGTCAGGTCGCACATAGAAACCGCCAGTCGGAAGGCGTAAAGTTTGCTTTCGTTTTTGATGCTCCGCTTGCTGAGCCAATCGCACCGCGCCTCCAGTTCGTAGCTGTTGACCGGGGGCAGGAGCTGACGCAAGCCACCTCGCGGGCGTAGCAGTTTCTGCACCTCAGCACGCTCTTCCCACGCGCGTCGGAGCCTCTCATAAAGGCTGTACTCCGAATGCGCTCGGTGCTCCAGTTCGGGATAGGTCAGTGCCATCACGCCTAAGGTTCGCTGAGTAAGCAACGACTCCTGCTCTTTTTGATTCATATTTTTTGCTCATCCTGTTATGTGCGTCTCGCCTCAAAGGCTTTTGCTGAAGTTGGCTTGGCTCCAAATGGAGCAAAAGACGATGCTCTGTAAAATTGCCTGATTTGCCCGAAAATAGGGTATAGTAGGAATGTTTTAAGGGGTGTTTTGTGAGAACAAGTCGTTGGATTGCTTATGGTCTTCTGCTCTTGGCAGTTCTAAGCCTCTTCGGATGGCTCAGTCGTGAGCAGGCGCGTGCCGATGCTATTCTTCAAAGTGAGCTCAACTACCCAACCCCTACTTCCGAGCCTCTTCCTGCAGGTCTCGCTGCTGACACTAAGGTGCGTTTGGAGCAACTTGCCACCCACTTTACGAACCGGTACCGTCGGTTGGATGTACCTTTGCGTGTGCGCGTGTTGAAAGACAAAGCGGAGAAACCCTATTTGCGTTTGGGCGTGGCGGTGATCATCCCGCGTTGGTACACGGCTCGCACGGCGCACGCCTTGTGGCAGGAGGCACGCTCAGTGGCTGGCTATGAAGTGCCTATCCATATCCACGAGACCTACATTTTTGGGCAGTCGCGTTGGATTGGTGAGTGCGTGCGCCAACCTGACGACACAGAACCGCTGGTGCGCCTGATCCGCTGAGCCTACTGCACACCCAGCCAATATGCCTTCGCCGCTTCAATTTGGCGAGTACCGTCTGCCTGCACGCGCACTGTACCCATCAAAGCGATGCGGTCACCTTTTTGCCATGGGAGACGGAACTCGTTGACCTGCACAGGGACAGTCGTTCCGCTCAAGGAGTCGCGTATGATGAGTGGCTGACCCGGCTCCAAGCAGTCCTCAGCGACCTCTTTGTTGACTACAAGCACGCGCATCCCATCGGGCAAGTTATTGAGGCTCGCCAGCCGGTTCAGGCGTATCGCAGAGCTATCGCCGACGATGCGGTGATGGATGCTCACAACCCCTGGAGTAATCCGAATAGTCTCTGAGCTTTCGGTGGGCATTCCCACAGCGCGGAACACCACACGGTAAGTGCCCTCGGGGAGGTTTGCGAACGCATAGTAGCCTGTGCCGTCGGCGATGGCTGTGCGGAACAGTGTGCCTTCACGGTACAACTCCACTGTGGCGCCATCCAGCGGGCTGAGGTCTTGAGCGTTTAGCAGGAAACCGACAAGGTGTCCGGTCGTGGGAGTACGCTTCCATGGCATGGGTGGGGTCGGGAGCCAACGGTTGAACCGCTCGCTCAGGGTCTGGTAGAACGGTTCTTCGTAGAGGATGCGTGCCCCCTCTTCGGTGCCGTTCCCACTGGTCGCGGCGTAGGAGAAGAAGTTGACCCCCACGACACGGTTGTTCTGTGGGGACGGCTCCATCGCTAAATCGATTTGGCGAAGCGTGTTCTCAAAACTATTGAGGTAGTTGCCCACTCCCACCACTCCATGACGCCCGTACTGGTGGTCTTTGAGGAAGCGGATCCAGTTCTGATAGAATTCGGAATGGCGGGGGTTCGCGTGGTTATAGTAAATCATGGGGATCGCCATATCCAGAATCCCCTCTTCCAGCCACCCGCGCCAATCTTGAAATACATTATTGTAAGCGGATCGATTGACCCAGTCGGCGGTGTCTTTGGGTCCGTCGCCCCAAGTGATGAGTGCCCCCGAGACTTTCACATGAGGCTTAATCGCCATAACCTGCGTGTAGACCTTGCGCACAACGGCGGATACCTGGTCGCGTCGCCACTGTTTCCAGAGTGGGTCGCGCGGTTCCGGTTTGCCAGTACGGTTATGATAGCGGTTGAAACGCGCAACACTCACAGGGTTATAGCCCCACTCCTCCCCGGTATAGCGAATATAGTCAAAGTGGATGCCGTCCACATTATAGCGTCGGACGATGTCTAACACCACGCGCGCGAACCACTCGTTGCTGAGCGGGTGCCCCCAATCCATCCCGTAGCCGACAGGGGTGATTCGTTCGCCCTTGAGGTTCTCCGTTTGGATTTCGGGGAAACGGTTGAGGATATGCTTAGGGTCGGGGGGCCAGCTGCTTCCGGGCCAGACGGGATGGCAGTTCACCCACACATGGACTTCGATTGGGGGAGTGCCGTTGTGTGCTTGGTCTATGAGGTAGGCTAACGCATCAAAGCCCGCCTGTTGGCTGGTGGCAAACGGCTCCAGTGGCGAGAGATAATGGGCATCCCC